>CAZOUO010000062.1:0-12563 GCA_964582975.1 uncultured Thermotogae bacterium
AGGCTGACCTGTGCTTCCCCGCACAGCAGCCTTTCGAGGAGATGCTCCTTGGTCATTTCTAAAGAGAATACCCCCACGATCGCCTTCTCGTGGATAGCAGCGTGCCGTGCTAGTGTGAGCGCGAAGCTGGTCTTCCCGGTTCCCGGTCGGCCAGCGAGGATGAGCAGATCAGAGCGCTGCAGCCCTGAGGTCATCTCGTCTAACTTTGGGAAGCCCGTGGAAAACCCGGTAATCGTATGTCTCTCTGGATCCCGGTGCAGTTCCTCCAAGGCATCGATGTGTTCGTAGAGGAACTGATTGATCAAGAAGTATGCGCCTGCTGAGTCCCGGCGGGAGATGTCAAAGATGATCGATTCAGCTTTATCGAGCACTTCGTCGGTATCGAGGACTTCGTCGTAGCCGAGCTCGCTGATCCGGCCGCCGGCCTCAATCAGCGCGCGCAGTGTGGCCTTCTTTCGTACGATATCTGCGTAGTACTCAAGGCTGGTCGTCGTTGTGACTCGATCGAGCAGCTCGTTGAGATAGATCCGCCCACCTGCCTTCTCCATCTCTCCTTTTTCCTCAAGTCGGTTGGCAACAGCCACAATGTCCGCTGGCTCTCCCCGGTCGAATAGATCGCGGATGGCACGCAAGATGACCCGGTGCGCCTGGCGATAAAAATGCTCTGGCTTCAGCATCTCTAACAGCGTGGGTACGGTCTCCTCCGGTTCAAGGATTGCTGAACCGAGGACAACCTGCTCTGCTTCGATGTTCTTGGGAAGGTCACGGAAGGTGATCCTGTCTGTTTGTACGGACTCTTGTTTCCTCAACGTCTCCATCCTCCACCTGTCATTATAGGTGTAGCCACAAAGCAGCACAAATGGAGAATTCCCATATCTAATGTACATTTTGCTCCACACTTCCCGTATTGAGGAAAGATTCTGGGTCTGCTATACTTCTGCTTCACAGATCGCATTATCGGGAGGGTGATGTGGAAGTCCTTACGATGAAGGAACTGCTTGAGACCGGCGTTCACTTTGGTCACAGAACGCGAAAGTGGAACCCCAAAATGGCTCGGTATATCTTCACCGAGCGAAAGGGGATTCATATTATCGACCTCGAACAGACCGTGGAGATGTTCACCAAGGCCTATTTCACCGTCCGCGACCGAATTGCCGAAGGGGCTGAGATCCTTTTTGTTGGGACGAAAAAGCAGGTCCAGGCGACGATTGCTGAGGAGGCGAGGCGCTGTGGGGCACATTATGTCAATCGGCGCTGGCTCGGTGGGACCCTGACCAATTTTGCCACAATTAAACAGAGCATCAATCGGATGAAGGATCTGGAACGAATGCTCGAGGACGGCTCCATTGAGCACATTCCCAATAAGGAGGCCAATCGCCTGCGCCGAGAACTGGCCAAACTGCAGTGGAACTTGGAGGGCCTTCGTCACTTGGAGCTGCTTCCCGATCTGCTTTATGTCATAGATCCGAGTCTTGAGGTAAACGCCATCCGCGAGGCGAACATCCTAAAGATCCCTGTTATTGCTATTGTGGACACAAACTGCGATCCTGATCCGATTGACTTTCCCATCCCCGGGAACGATGATGCGATCAAAGCAACCAAGCTCATTACCGCTCGAATTGCCGACGCTGTCTTGGAGGGCCGTGAGGGCCGACAGGAGGAAATCGAGGAGCAGGAAAGAGCGGAGGAAGAGTCAATCGAGGCGGTTTCTGCGGCGGGTGCGGAGGAGATTGGGAAAACTGCGGACGTGGAAAGTGGGCCGGAAGCTGACTCCGCCACTGTCGACGAATCGGAGGAGAGCGAGGAAGTGCTAGAGTCAAAGGAAAGCTGAGTGCTGATGATGGTCACAAACGAAGATGTCAAGAAGTTACGCGCCGAGACCGGTGTAGGAATCATGGACTGCAAAGCCGCCCTCACCAAGGCAGAAGGCGACGTGGAAAGAGCGAAGCAGATCCTCCGTGAGGAGGGAAAGGAACTCCTTGCTCATAAAGGGCGCGAGGCGACCGAAGGGCGAATCGAAGCCTACGTGCATCACAGTGGCAAGGTGGGTGTCTTGGTGGAAGTCGCATGCAACACGGACTTCGCTGCCAATAGTAACGATTTCCGCCAGTTTACCCATGAGCTTGCGATGCACATTGCCGCTGCCCGGCCTCGCTACCTTGTGCCCGAGGACGTGCCCGAGGATGAGCTGGAAGAGGAAAAAGCCATCTATTGGAAGCAGGTGGAAAAGGAGGACAAACCGCCCCAGATCATAGAAAAGATCATCGAGGGGCGCTTGAAGAAGTTCTACACTGAGACCTGTTTGCTCAAGCAGCCATTCGTTAGGGATCCCTCTCGAACGGTCGAGGACCTGTTGGCTGAGCTTTGTGCCAAGACTGGCGAGACGATCCTTATTAGGCGGTTCGCGCGGTACGAGGTCGGCAAAGGAGCTTGAGTGAACGCTCCTTCTCGTCTCCTTCTCAAGCTGAGCGGTGAGGCGTTGAGTGGAGAGGAGGGACCTCTTTCCCCGACTTGCCTGCGGTACCTCTCTGAAGAGATTGCTCTCCTTACTCACAGCGAATTGGCGATCGTGATCGGTGGTGGGAACTTCATTCGTGGAGCGCGTAGCCCGTGGCTCGATCGGATCGAAGCGGATCATTTGGGAATGCTAGCTACTGTCCTTAACGCTTTGGCACTTCGAGCCTATCTGGAAGGGGTAGGACAGGAGGTCATTGTTCAATCGGCGATTGCGACCGAGCTGACCAAGCCGATCTCCCCGCACAAAGCGCGTGCTGCGATGAGGAGCGGGAAGGTCGTCATCTTTGCCGGCGGGACCGGTAGCCCGCTGGTGACAACCGACACTGCAGCAGCCCTTCGCGGGGCAGCGATCGGGGCTGATCTGCTCGCGAAAGGCTCAAATGTTGCAGGGGTGTTTACTGAGGATCCCAAAACGGGGAACACGCCACGCCTGTTGGAGGACGTGAGCTTTGACGCCTTCATGGCTCATCGCTACGGTGTGATGGACTTGATCGCGGTAGAGATATGCCGGGAGAACGAGCTTCCGATCGTAGTCTTCGATCTAGGAAAACCGGGAAACCTGGCCACGCTTGCTGCGGGAAAGCAAGTGGGGACGTTGATCCACTAGAGGGCAGGCAGGACATCGAGATTTTCCCGGCGACGTCGAGAACCACTTTTGCACCCTTTTGCATCGTTGTAGGATCGATGCCCCTTAAACCCGCAGCCATTTAAGCACGTCACCGAAGCGCCGCTCCACCTCTGCCATAAGAAGTAGGGAAGGACCCTCTTTGTAGGTGTTCCGCGCTTCCTGTCGTGCCTTGCCGATTATGTCCAAATCGCGTAGCAAATCGACCGCACGCAGCCGACTGAAAAACCCGTGTTGTTGGATGCCGAGCAGGTCGCCTGGGCCACGGATCAGCAAATCCTCCTCGGCGATAGAAAAGCCGTCATGATTTGAGGCAAAGATGGTGAGCCGTCTTCTTGCCTCGTCGGTCCTTGCCTCTCCGATGGCGAAGCAGATGGCCGGTTGGCCGGCCCGACCGATGCGGCCACGTAACTGGTGAAGCTGCGACAGGCCAAAACGCTCCGCGTGCTCGATGACCATGAAGTCAGCGTCCAGAACGTCTATTCCTACCTCAATCACCGTAGTCGTGACCAGAAGGCGCAGCTCGCCAGCTCGAAAAGCTTCCATTACCCGACTCCTATCCGAAGTTGGGAGACGACCGTGGATCAGGCCAACCCCGGCATCATGGAAGGTGACAGAGAGCTCATCGGCCACTTGCACTGCCGCTTTCAGGTCGAGCTTCTCCGACTCATCGACGAGCGGAAGGACGACATACCCTTTCCCTTCTGCTTCGAGCAGGCGGTGGACCTTTGCATAAACTTGAGCCCGACGGCTCTCTGCTACCCACACTGTGCGGGTCTTTTTCCTTCCTGCTGGCGACTCCTCGATCACGGAGACGTCGAACTCCCCATACAGCGTAAGAGCGATCGTCCGCGGAATCGGGGTTGCGCTCATTACAAGGAGGTCAATCTGCTCTCCTTTCTCTTCGATCAATGAGCGCTGCACTACCCCGAAGCGGTGCTGCTCATCGATCACGACGAGCCCCAAAGCGTGGAAAGACACGTCTTCCTGAATGAGGGCGTGCGTGCCGACAAGCAGGTCGATTTCTCCGTCTGAAAGTTGTGCTTTCAGGACCTCCTTTTCTTTTGTCCCGCTGGTGAGCAGCGCTACGGTAACTGGAAGCTCGGCAAGGAGGCGACGAAAGCGGAGGGCGTGCTGTTCGGCGAGGATCTCCGTGGGGACCATGAACGCCACTTGGTAGTTGGCGCTGATCGCGTACAACGAGGCAGCCAGCGCCACGACCGTCTTTCCAGAACCCACGTCTCCCTGGAGGAGACGCAGCATGCGGGAGGACTTGCGAAGGTCAGAGACGATCTCCCTCAAGGCTATCCGCTGAGACGCGGTAAGCTGGAAGGGAAGGCTGGCGAGAAACGAGTCGGCGAGCATGCTGGAATCCGCATGGGATCTCCCTTCACCAGTGCGAACGGTTGCTGCCATGCCGAGCTGTAGTAGGAACAATTCCTCGAAGGCGAGACTGCGGCGTGCTTTATCGAACGTTTCATGATCCTTGGGAAAGTGAATCGAGTGGATCGCCTCACGTTTTGGGAGAAGGGCATGTTTGTTGCAGAGCGTGGCCGGGAGCAGGTCTTGGAAGGCTTCACCGTAGACCTCCAGGTTACGAGCGATCACCCCACGCAAGACGCGGTCGGTGACTCCCTCGGTCGTGGGGTAAATAGCAACGAGTCTCCCTATTTCCATTCTCTCTCCCGCTGGCTCCCACACGGGTGAACGTATCTGCAGCTCCCCGTAGTGTTGTTCTACCTTTCCGAACAGGTCGATCTCCTCTCCCCGAGGAAGCTGCTTGGCGAGCCAGGGTTGGTTAAACCAGACCGCATAGAGAAAACCAGTATCGTCACCCAGGGCGGCCTTGATAATGGACATCCGAGGACTGATACGGATTTGATCGAGGGCTAAGACCTTGGCACGCACGCAGGTTTCTTCTCCTTGCTTTATCTCTCTAATGCGCCTGAACAAAGAGCGATCTTCGAGACGGCGAGGGAGGTATGTCAGCAGATCCTCGATTGTGTGAATACCCAGCTTCTCAAAAAGTGGGGCTCGTTTTCCTCCCACCCCTTTGGCACGGCTGACGGGAGAAAGCAAGCTTTCCGCTTTCGATATTGATGTTGGCTCGTCCGTTTCGTTTGCCAGACGTTCGAGAAGGCGGGAGATGGTTCGCTGCCGCGCAGAGTAAGTGGCGCTTCCGTATCCGGTTACTAGTGGCAGGGCATCGGGGAGGTTTCGCCGGATGAACTCTTCCAGTCCGCAGGTGACAGCGTCATCCGCGTACCCGTGTGAGCGTTCAAGGCGCAGAACCTTCTCAATTTGTTCGATCAAACCGTCCTTCTCTTGCGGCATATCGACGGCTACTATATAATCACGCGGTACGACAAACAAGGGAAAAACTGATGTCAATCACAACTTATGGTGATCCGGTCCTTCGTCGCAAAGCTGGCCCAGTGAGAAAGATCGATACTGGGACAAAACAAGTCTGTGAGTCGATGGCCGAGGTGATGATTCGGGCCAATGGAGTAGGCCTTGCCGCCCCCCAGATTGGGGTTTCCAAACGGATCATCGTGCTCGATCTAGATGGCGAGTTTCATATCCTGATCAATCCGCAGCTCGTGGAGACCTCCGAGGAGGAGGACGAGTCCGAGGAGGGTTGCCTGAGCGTTCCTGGGGTGGAGGCGCCGGTTATTCGCAAGCAGAGGGCATGCGTCAGCGGGATCAACCTGGATGGAAAAAAGATAGAAGTGGAGGGAGAAGGGTTAATCGCGCGCGCGTTGCAGCATGAGATCGATCATCTAAATGGTGTCCTATTCATCGATCATCTCAGTCCGGCCCGACGTCAAAGTCTCCTCAAGGAGTACGCGCGCAAACAAAGGGAGAAGACCTAATTGAGGCTTGTCTTTCTCGGCACCCCTGCATTCGCTCGTCCTTCCTTGAGAGCGTTGGCGAAAACCCACGAGATTGCCCTTGTCGTCACTCAGCCGGATCGGCCTGCGGGTAGAGGGCAGAGGCTAAGACCCTCAGCGGTAAAAGTGGAGGCTGAGTGTCTCGGACTTCGCATTGTTCAGCCAGCGCGGGTCAGCAGCGAAGAAGCTGTTGGCCTCTTGCAGGAAGTTGCCCCTGAGGTGATCGTTGTTGCGGCCTACGGGCAGATCTTGCGAGAAGCGGTCTTTTCCATTCCGCCCTTAGGGACGGTCAATATCCACGCCTCTCTGCTCCCACGCTATCGCGGCGCGGCGCCGATCAATTGGGCGATCATCTGTGGTGAAGTGAAGACAGGCGTGACGACCTTCCACATCGATGAGGGTCTGGACACAGGGATGATCCTGCTTAGGAGGGAAATCCCGATTGGCAAGGACGAAACCGCGGGTGAGTTGCACGACCGTCTTGCTGCACTCGGTGCAGAGGTGATCCTTGACACCCTGGTTGGCCTTGAGGCGGGGACCTTGGAACCGGTCGCACAAAACGAAAAAGAGGCGACGGTGGCGCCAATGCTGCGGCGCGAAGATGGTCTGATCGACTGGCAGAAAAAAGCGCAGACGGTCCACAATCGAGTACGAGGGATGAACCCGTGGCCCGGAGCCTACACCCATCTGGGAAAAGCCAGCATCAAGATTCATCGGACGGCACTCACGGAGATTGCCTGCGGTGAGATCCGTCCAGGCCAGATCGCCCTGCGAGAGGCCGGCCGCCTCCTTGTGGGATGCACTGATGAACTCCTCGAGATTCTCGAAATTCAGAGAGAATCACGCCCTCGTGTGAACGGACGTGCCTTTTTGAACGGTCTACGGCACGAAGAGCGTTTCACTTAACGTGGGGGTAGAGTCCGGCAAGGCCACTTTCCTCAGGCCGTCGCTCAAGCTTTATCTCGAGCAGTTCGCGAACAAAGATCTCAGTGGTGTTGTGCACCGTAGCTTTGATCACGTGGCCACCGAACGCTGCTCCATCGCGCCTCGCTACGGTGGCGTGGCAGTGAACTATCCGTTCTTCGTTTTTGCACGCGAAGTTGCCTTGTAGCGACAAAAGCTCCACTGGCTCATCGATTCGGGTAATCTCGTACCCTGAACCGTTCCAGTACGCCAATTCGAGCTTTCGAAGCATTCCTACCCCGTTTAGGATGACTCCGGAGTCGACTTTGAGTGCTGCAAGGCAAGTACTGAGATCCTCGCCGTCCATCAGCCTTACCAGCAGCTCATTTTCGGACTGTGCTTGAATCATGATCGCCTCTCTTTTCAAAAGCATTGTAGAAAACAAGACTTTCCTTTGCTAGTTGCAGGAAGGCCATCCCTTTCCTATCCTCGCCGAAATGAACCCGATGAAGAAAGTCAGATGGATCGAGTCACGGCTTTCCGCTTGCTACGGTGAGATTAGCCTTCTCAAACGCGATCCGGTTGAGACGCTCATCAAGACGATCCTTTCCCAGAACACAAACGACGGCAATCGTGATCGAGCCTACCAATCGCTCCTTGATCGGTTTGAGACGTTGCCCGCGGTTAAAGAGGCACCGGTGGGGGAGATTGCCGAAGCGATCCGTGTTGGGGGACTGTACCGTCAGAAGGCGCTACGCATCAAGCAGGTGCTCCAACGGGTTGAGCAGGAGCAAGGATCGCTTGATTTGTCTTTCCTCAGTGGACTTTCCCTCGATGAGGCGATGGCGTGGCTGCTTGCCTCACCAGGAGTGGGAAAAAAGACAGCGGGGATTGTTGTGCTTTTCTCCTTTGGCAAACCATACTTTCCGGTTGATACTCACGTTCGGCGGGTATTGACCCGCGTTGGGCTCGCGGAGCCAAAGAAGGACCCTCATGATCGACTGAATGCGATTCTCCCCAAAGACCCCACATTCATGGCCGCCCTTCACCTCCACCTGATCCGCCTGGGGCGCGAGATCTGCCACTCGCGTTGTCCAGACTGCCCGGCTTGTCCGTTACGCGATGGCTGCGAGTGGGCAAGCGCGAATTCCTAGGCGCTTCGGTTAGCTTGCCTTTCCACTGGTATACTTGGAGGACGGTGTGGAATCATTCATGAAAGGGGCTTAAGCGTGCGTCTTGAAGAGCAATTGGGAAAGCGATTAAAGGAGAACGGACTTACCATCTCGGTGGCGGAGTCGTGCACCGGTGGGCTTCTGGCAAGCCGAATCACCGACGTTGCTGGGGCCTCTGCTTACTTCCTCGGAGGCGTAATAGCTTATCAGAACGAGGTCAAAAAGAGACTGCTCGCGGTTCCGAGCCAGGTTCTAGCAGGCACAGGTGCGGTGAGTGAGGAGACCGCCTTGGCGATGGCTTGTGGTTGCCGGGAGCTTTTTGGAAGCGATATTGGAGTTTCCATTACTGGAATTGCCGGACCGACCGGAGGGAGTGCGGAAAAGCCAGTCGGCTTAACGTACATCGCTGTGATCACCCCTGCCGCAGGACGGTGCGAACGCTTTCACTGGACAGGGAATCGGATCTCGAACAAAGAGAACTCGGTACGTGCTGCGCTGGAGGTGGCTCTCTCACTGGTGGGGGACGACGATCCGTCGTCCGTTGAAACCACGGAGTCGATGCGTTAGCCTTCCGTTCCCCAAGAAAGGAACGAGAGCGATGAAAATCTGTTCCTATCTTGAGATACGTGGCCTTGTTGATCAGTCTGGGATAGGGAGTGCTGCCCGGAACGTGGTTGCGGCCCTTGGAACAAGAGGGATCGAAGTGACGACCGATCCTACCGAGGATTACGATCTTCTACACCTGCAGTGGATTGGGCCAAGGTCGCTTCGTTACGCGCAGCGGGCCCACAAGAAGAATCGGCCGGTCGTTCTCAGCGTCTACTCTCTCCCGGAGCATATTCGGGGAGCGTTTCACTGTTCGCTCTTGTTGACCCCCACGTATCGACAGTATCTTCGAGCCTTATTTCATTTCGTTGACTTATTAGTTGTGCCGTCTCCAATGGCGGCGGAGTGTCTTGCCCCGCTTGCCGGCGCGCGACCGATCCGGGTGGTCTCGAGTGGAGTAGACCTTGATCGCTTTCGTTACAGTCAGGAAAAACGGGATAATTATCGCCGTGCGTACGACCTGAACCGTCCGACCGTTCTTGCCGTGGGACAGGTGATCCCTCTCAAAGGGGTGGAGACTTTTCTGGAGGTGGCGCGAGAAATCGCAGAGGTTTGCTTTCTCTGGGTAGGTCCACGGCCGAGCCGGCTTCTCTTTTTCAGTCCCCGCTTTGAACGTCTCATCCGGCAGCGGCCGCCGAACGTCCACTTTCCTGGATATCTCGCGGACGTCGAGTCCGCCTATTGCGGGTGCGATCTTTTTTTTCATCCCTCTCATGGTGAATCCCTGGGGATGGCCATCCTGGAAGCGGCAGCGGTCGGTCTTCCTCTTCTTGTTCGTCGTCTTGCGGTCTACGAAGGGTGGCTTCATGAAGGGGTAAACTGCCTGATGGGAGAGAATCCCGCTGAGTTTGAGGCCGTCATCGGAACTCTCCTCTCCGAATCTCCTCCTCGCCTTGCGCTGGAACAGCTTGTCGGTCAACACGCCCTACCGCGCGTGGGAGAGGCGCTTGCCGCCGTTTATCGTGAGGTGCTTGGATGAGAAGACGGCTGCTAGTCATTGGGCTTGACGGTGTGGGGTTTGATCTGATTACTCCGTGGGTAGAGTCTGGCAAGCTTCCGCACTTGAGACGTTTGCTTGCCCAAGGAACGAGGGGGACCCTTCGAAGCACGATCCCACCGCTCACTGGGCCAGCATGGGCTAGTTTTCAGAGCGGAGTCAATCCGGGGAAACATGGGATCTTTGGCTGGACCAAGCGCCGGCCGGGTAGCTACGCAATTTCCGTCGTAGATAGTGATGATCTTACCTATCCCTCGGTCTTGGAGTTGGCGAGCGAAACCGGTCGGCAAGTCGTGAGCATCGGACTGCCAGTGACGTATCCCCCTAGGCCAGTGAACGGCGTTATCATTCCCGGCATGCTGACCCCGCAGCGCGACTGCACTCCTACGTATCCTCCTCAGGTTTACCACGAGCTGCGGAAGATCGCTCCTGACTATCGATTCTTCCCAGAGTGTGCGCATCGTGTCAGCCTTCAAGCGAAAGTCCAGGAACTGCTCGCTTGTGCTAGAGCGAAGGCGGCGGCAGGGAGTCACTTCATGACCCACCGAGACTGGGACTTGTTTCTTGTTCACTTCCAGGTGACGGATAAGGTCCAGCACGATTTATGGGGCATCACGAAGGGCGGGATCGATCCGCTCCTCCTCGGCTTTCAAGAAGTGGACCAGTTGGTTGGACACCTTGTTGAAATCGGCCGACAAATGGGTGCAACGGTGATCGTACTCTCTGATCACGGAATGGGTCCTCAAGAATACACTTTCTCTATTAATACGTGGCTTTGGCAAGCCGGATATCTGAAGCTCAGAGGCGGCGCTGTTGGGCGGCTCAAGCGGGGGCTCTTTCACCTTGGTCTCACTCAACGACGGTTGCTTCGGCTCGGGCTTTTTTTGTACCCGCTTGCCTACCGACTGGGACTGGCCAATTCGTTCATGGATATCATCGGAGAAGCGAAGCTTGCCAGAATGATCTCGTCTCTGTTTCTTTCGTTGAACGATATCGATTGGTCAAGAACACGCGTGTATTCCCGTGCAGACATCGGCCATCTTTGTCTAAACATGAAAGGCCGGGAGCCACAAGGAATCGTCAACGAGAAACAGGCCGATCGACTCATCGAGGAACTCATCGACCAACTCAAGGCGATGAGAAATCCAACCACTGGGGAATCTCTGTTGGGTGAAGTGTTTCGACGAGAAGACATCTATCACGGAGAAAAGCTTGCTCAGGCGCCCGATGTTCTGTTCTTACCCCGGGATCTACGCACGATTGCGACCGGTGCTTCCGGATTCTATTCCAAGACATTGTTCGACCGGCCGCAGCTGCGCGCAAACCACCGAATGAACGGGATCATCGTTGGCTTTGGCGAGCCATTCAAGGAAGACCACTCAATTCAGAAGGCCTCTCTGATTGATCTTCCTACCAATGTTCTCTACCTCCTCGATTGCGCAATTCCCTCCTACATGGACGGAAGGCTCTGGGAGGAAGCGTTTCTGCCGGGCACACTTGCGACGCAAAGCCCTCGGTGGAGTGAACGTCCACCTGCTCGGCGGAAGCCAGTAACGTCCCTGGGCGAGAAGGACGACCTCGAGCTCATGCGGCGATTGAAGGGACTTGGCTACCTCGGTTAGGTTTGATCTGCGCAAAAAATCTGTGCTAGTATCCCCCGTATGAAGAAGCCGCTTAAGAAGGGATTAAACTACACTCTCTCCGTGGTGGTTGGCTTTGGCCTTCTCGGGGGGGTGCTTTACTATGTCGGTTGGCGAGGCATCTTTGGCCAAATCAACGCTCTTGGTGTGTCAGGAATCGCGGGGGTCGCCGGCGACGTCCTTCTCACAATAGTTGCATGGGTTCTTAGCTGGTGGATCATCCTGCGATCCTATGGGATTACCCTTTCCCTGAACAATGTTACTGCAGCAAGGTTGAGCGGATATGCGGTCTCTTACCTGACTCCGACGCTCTACTTCGGAGGGGAGCCGATTCGCGCACTAATGGTGGTTGACCGCACCCCTGCCCCGGCGACTCGGATCTTTGCCACCATCGTGGTTGAACGGTTTCTTGGCGGCCTTAGCCTGATCGTGTTTGTGCTGATTGGAAGCTTCTACGCTCTGATTTCCCCCGGGGTCAGTACGACGGAGAAGGAAATCGTGCTCATCGGCGTCCCCTTTATTCTCTTTTGGATCGTGATTGGTTTGATCAACTTCGCGGGGAACTTCAAGTGGATCAGCCGTGCCATTAAGCTGTTGCGGTATCCGTTGCCACGTTGGGAAAAGGCGTTTGAGTACGCGGCGGGCAAAGTTTCAGAGACCGAGGATGAGATATACGAGGCATTCACCCGCCACTGGAGGGGAACGCTCCTAGCCTTCATCATCCAATCCGTGGCCACCTTTTTTGTCTATATGCGGCCTCAAGTCTTCTTCCACTTTTCCGCTCACACCACGTTTAGTTTTCCCCAGTTGTCGCTCTTGTTTACTTTGAACATTATGCTCTCCTTTTTCCTTTGGATCACTCCGGGGGGACTGGGGACAAGCGAAGCAGCCCTAATCGGGATTTACAAGCTGGTGGGAGTAGGGAAGGAAGGAGCGGTCGCTTTCTCGCTTGTGTTCAAGTTTGTTGAGCTCCTGTTTGTTGTAGTCGGACTTACGTACTTGTTCAACAGGGGTCTCAGGCGGATAAGCCACCGCTCCGAGGACCGTCTATCAGCCTGTCCTGCTGAGGAAGGCAGCGACCCGCCTTTTGCCAGAAGCAACCCCACGGATACTTTACAAAAAAAGCATTAGAGCGTCCGTCTGACCCGACTTTGACCCAACTTTCGCCACGGCGAGGGATGAGGGTAGCGAAGAGACGATGGGAAGCGGAGA
>CAZOUO010000063.1:0-12514 GCA_964582975.1 uncultured Thermotogae bacterium
GATGGTCGCCGGACTCAAGTAAAAGTGCCTCCGGAAAAGCCGGGGCGGTTCACTTCGTTGGATCTTAGCCTTGCGCGGCAATTCGCCGCCCATCTTCTCAAGAAGGGGTGGCATTCCGCACCGTACGAGAAGCGTGGCTCCATATATATGCAGCAGTCAGCGTTCACTATATCACTAGTAGTTAGCTATGCGCGTCCATTCAAGCGGAGTTTTGGTTGGCCAGAATTGCCTAAGGAGTTTTGGCAGTACGACACACAGGAAACTGAGCTTCATGATCGTCTTATTGGCCTCCGTGATCAGGTGTTCGCGCATTCCGACAGCACGCGCTACAAGGTAGAGCCATACAGAATTGACGCAGAGTTGCTCACAGACATTGAGGGCGTTCCATTTCTGCGTCTTTCTCGGGAAGAGTGCGGCCAGATAATCGCTATGATTGATGGAATTCAACAAAGACTGAGGCCGAGGCTGAAGACACTTCGAGGAGAGCTTGCTGATGGTAACGAAATCTAACTACGGCATTCACTTGACACCAATTCCGCTGGGCGTGAATTCCGGGGACGTATATCATAATTCCTCAATGAGCAGCCGAAAATAAGGTCTTGGTCCCTCGAGTTCACAGGAACAGATTTGCCCCTCACTCCTCTTCGACATAACCTGTTGCAGAGTTGCACAATAACCACCGATGGCTTCGCAGATTTTGGTTAACCACAGCATAGAAAGGAGGTGAAACCATGAATGCAATGGCGATAGTTGCACCGATTCTTCCTGGAAAGATGGACGAGTGGAGAGCATTTAGCCGGGATTTGCATGAGGGTTCCAGACACGACGACTTCACTGCCTTCATGAAGAAGTGTGGCGTCTCACGGATCCGCTGCTGGGGACAACAAGGCCCTGAGGGCGCTATGGCGATCATTCTTTATGAGGGAGAGACGCCTGCGGAGTTCATGCAGCAGATGAAAACCTCTCAAGAGCCCTTTGCCGTATGGTTCCGTGAGGGAGTCAAGGAATGCAACGGGTTCGACTTTGCAGGGCCCATGGGCCCGCCACCAGAGCTGGTAACCGACGCTCGCGCGGACTAAGCGAGCCCGCCCAGTACAACCTTGAACTCGCTGATGTCGAGATCTGGAAGGAGCCAAACCCTTTTGGCAACAGGGACCAGGTGGAATTCCGCGGATGCAAACCATAACCCCTCAGGAAGCAGCATTGAGAACACAAGAGGAGATCCTAAAGCAGTTCGACGAATGGGCGCGCAGCAATGACGTGGTCCGCGCTGCGGTACTCACCAGTACACGCGCCAACCCAGAGCGAAAGACGGACTTCCTGTCGGACTACGACATCGAGGTCTACGTTGCCGATATCGAGCCGTTCCGAAAAGACGACCTTTGGCTGGCCCACTTTGGCCGCATCATGGTCCGCTGGCCGTTGAGACCGCGAGCCGGCGGGAAGAAGGAAGGGATAACCAGGCTCGTGCTCTTCGAAGACGGGGTACGAATCGACTTCCAGATCCTTCAGCAGAATGCTATCGCAGCGGACGCGTATGACGATGACTACAGGGTCCTCATCGACAAGGACGGCCTCACGACAAACCTCAATCCTCCGACCTTGTCGAAGCACTTGATCAAGAAGCCTTCCCGGGAGGAATACGACACGCTGGTCAACGACTTCTGGTGGAATGCGCATTATGTGCCCAAGTACCTCTGGCGCGACGAGCTGCCTTTCGCTGCAACCATGCTCGGACAAGGGATCCGTGACAAGTACCTGCGAACGGTTATCGATTGGTCGATCGGCCTCCGGCACGACTGGACGGTGAATACAGGCGTCTGCGGCAAGAAGTTCAAGCACTACCTCGATGACAAAACGTGGTCGGAGTATGAGTCGACGTTTGCCCGAGCAGACATAGAGGAGAACTGGCAGGCTTTCTTCAATGCGGTGGCTCTTTTCAGGAGGCTGGCGAAGCTTGTCGGGGAAAGCCTTGGCTATGAATACCCAGAACAGGTTGACAGGGATATGACGGAGTACTACTCCCGTATTCGTTCCACGAAGAAGGAGACGACGAACCAAGCCTTAGAGGGGACAGCCTAAGGGCCGCCCGTCACGGCCATCGTTAGGTACCCTTTTAAGTTTGCCATGAAGATCTCCTACACAATCGATATCAACAGCACGCCTGAGAAGGTGTGGTGTTGGATCGGTACCCCGGAAAGAGCGATGGTGTGGCAGACAAGCGTCTCTAAAACGGAGATAGTGCAGGAAACACCCGATATGATCGGAACTACGTTTCGTGAGACAGTCGAAGAGAATGGACGCGGTGTGGAGATGCATGGAGTAGTCACGGGTTACCGGGAGAACCGGTTGCTCGCAATGCACATAAGCAGCAAATACCACTCGGTGGATGTGGAACATCGCCTCGAAGAAATCGAGAATCGTACCCGTCTAACCCGAAACGCGACGATTCGTTTCAAGTCTTTCATGAAAGTTTTGAGCATTCTTATTGAACCAGCGCTCAAGAAGAAGCTCATGGATCAGTCGCAGACGGAATTTGCCAAGTTGAAGGAACTTTGTGAGCGCGGTGCCTCAAGTTGAGGACCTGCCGATGAGCGTGTGTGTCATCGGTGTCAGGTCTCCGTTCCTGCCATTCACAAGACAACGATTGGACACGGTCCAGGTTGACAAGACGTACAAATAACGTTATTATGTACGTCATGCACACAAAATTGACGCTACGGATGGATGAGGCTCTGGTGCGACGGGCCAAGGCAGAGGCTTCCCGCCGTGGCAAGTCGGTCTCCCAGATGGTCGGCGAGTTCATCGCCTCCTTGGGTTCGCCGAAACGAGACAAGCAGAAGCTCCCACCGATCACGGCCTCACTCGTCGGCGTGTTGAAGGGGCATCGCGTCTCTGAATCGGACTACAAGAGGCACCTTCGGGAGAAGCACCTTTGAGGGTGATCATCGATACGAACGTTGTCTTGGACGTCCTGCTCGCTCGCACTCCCTTCGTCAAATCGGCGGCTAGGGTTTTCGCCCTGGTTGAGCAATCCAAGATCGAGGCCTCCCTTTGTGCGACGACTGTGACCACGGTTTACTACCTCCTTGCCCAATCCCTTCCCCGCGACGAAGGACGTCGAGCTCTCCGCGGACTGCTTGAGCTCTTCGAGATCGCACCGGTCAACCGCCCTGTGACTGAGGAAGCTCTTAAGAGCAAGATTGAGGATTTTGAGGACGCTATTGTTGAGCAGGCAGGGCGCTTGGCTGGGGCTGAGGCAATCATCACGCGCAACACGAAGGACTTCCGCCGCTCGGCCATCAAGGCTCTCGATCCCGGTGAACTGCTCTTAGCTGTTGAGATGTAGCAACCAGTACGGTCGCGACCAGACATGAGACGCGGGACGGATACAGCCGCCGCGCGGTCGCCTAAGAAGATCGGTGCATGGCGGCGAGGAGCACGCCGGCACCGATCAGTGCGGTTCCTCCGCAACGATTGACCCAACGACGGACTGCTGCATTCTGCATCTTATCCCGGAGTCGTCCCGCAAACACGGCGTATAGCGTTGCGTTCACAGCCGCGAGGAAAAGAAACGTTGCTCCGAGAATCACCATCTGGGGAAATGCTTGATGCTTCGGATTGATGAACTGCGGCAGAAATGCGACGAAGAACGCGATGCTTTTGGGGTTCAATGCGGTCACGATGAATGCGCTCTGGAAAAGCGACCGATTGGTTGCGCTTGTGCCCGGGATCCGGGATCGATGGGGCTCTGGATTTGATAGCCACCGTCTGATGCCAAGGTAGATGAGATACGCGGCACCGCCCCACTTGAACATCGAAAAAACCGTTGCCGAAGCTGCCAGGATCGCGCCAAGGCCCAGTAGCGAAAGGGTCATCGCCGTGAAATCACCGAGTGAAACACCGGCGACAAGAGGTATCACGGCTCTTCGTCCATGCACGAAGGCCTGGCTGATGACGAGCATGATCGTTGGACCCGGTATCACCAGGATAATCATTGCGGCGCCAGCGTAGGCCGCCCAGATTTCTACGCTCACAAGATCCTCAACTGGTTAGCCACCACTGCTTCATCACCAAGCCCACAAACTGAAAAACATTATTGCGCTTCCTCCTGTCCGAGGCGGATCATTTCGTCAACGATGAGATCCACATCCTCACGCATTGTCCGTAGATTCATGCAACAGGACAGTCGAGTCGCCGTGATATCCAACGTGATAACCGTGTGTCCTGATCGTGTCCCCTTCAAATAGGCACCGGCGAATGTCCTAATTATGCCGTCGATTCGCGTTTTCCCACCACTCCCATGTAGATGACAAACTGGTCGACGCCGTCGAGGCCTAGAAGCTCGTTCATGGCTTCATCTGTGAATGCGCCGATGGCGCAGCAGCCTGCACCGATCGACTCTGCTGCAAGGTACAGGTTCTGGCAGACGTGTCCAGCGTCCAAATGCATGTACCTGTATCCGCGTTCCCCGTAGCGCCACGTCGTGCGAACCGTGTCGGCGATCCAGATGAACGTGACAGCGCTTTTCGCTATAAACTCCTGATTGTAGGCGGCCTGGACGATCCGTTTTGCAATCCCAGGCTCTGCCTCCAGCTTCACCAGGCGATGCCCGCTCGCGACAAACCAATAGAGCCCAGGATCCAGCCCTTCCACCCAATTGACGAGAAGCGTTGTCTCGAAGGGGTGGCGAGCTCCGGCCGAAGGCACAATCCGAAACGTCGCTTTGCCGGACGTGATCTCTCTGACGCCTTGGGTACACCACAACAGATACGACAACTCCGCAAGCGATAGGGGCGTATCGGCATACTGCCGCAGACTCCTGCGGGCCTCGATCGCCTGCCTCAAGGACATTGCACCAAGCTCTATCGTCGCCGGCTTTGGGAGGTCAACGGTTTCCCGTGCACTCTGCGGTGGGGTGAGTTCCAGTGGGGGTTGAGGCAGACCTTTTTGTTGATCAGACGGTCCCATGTGCCGATATTGGGTCTTCTTCATGAACTGCCTTCCAATGCCGCTTGTCATCTTGTCCTCCTTTGAGATGGCTCGACTGGGCCTCAAGCCTCCCCAACGTGAGCGCTCTTTGCCGTTCGGAGCAACTCTTCCAGGGTAACTCCATCCAGGGAGGCTAGTGTGAAATCCGCGTGATCCAAAGGGAGCGCCTTGGTCAGAGCGTTGGGTACCGCTACGCAGAAGAGTCCGGCACACTTGGCTGCCCGTACTCCGTTTGGTGAATCCTCAAACGCAATCGCCTGGTCTGGTTGAAGGCTCAGTGCCTTAAGCACGGCAAGGTACAAGTCTGGCGCCGGCTTGGCGTGCTTTACATCGTTGGCGCAACGAACCCCATCGAATTGCTCGGCCATTCCGAGGCGAGTGAGATGGCCGATCACCCAATCCCGTTCGGAACTGGACGCCACCCCCAGTTTCAGTCCAAGTCCCTTGGCAGTAACGATCATCTCTCGTACGCCGGGAAGGACCGGCTGATTTAGGATCAGTTGCGTTTCACGCTGTTGTTCCTCGAAGCGAACACACTCACGATCAATTGGACGGCCCAGGCACGTTTCAAGATGATCGCAGGGATCGAACGCATCCTGTGCCCGCCCAATGCAATCGGCCCACGTTTCGAGCCTAAGCGTGCATCCATGCCGCTCAAAGATCTCCTGCCAGGCTCGAAAGATCGGGGTCTCCGTGTCCAGAATGAGCCCGTCGAAATCAAAGATCAGTCCTTCAATCATGCTCCTTCCCTTCGGTGTCAAGATGAAATGATTGGCCCTGTCGGACGCTTAAATAATACCAGAGTATTCGGAATTTCGCCGTCGCTGCTTTTGTAAGCTGCTTGAGCCCTAAAGGCTGGGCCCCCTCTTGCATCCAACGTTCGCAAAGTGCTATGATGCATTGGATATTACTTAGCAGACGAGGGAGATGGGATGTCCGGTCACTCGAAATGGCAGAATGTCAAGTACCGCAAAGAGCGGCAGGATAAAAAGCGGTCCGGCCTGTTTGCCAAGCTGCTCAAAGAGATCGCGCTACAGGCACGAAATGGTGATCCTAACCCGGAAAACAACGCTGCGTTGGCGCAAGCTCTGGAGCGAGCACGGGCGGCGAACGTGCCCAAAGAGAACATCGAGCGGGCAATCAAGCGCGCAACCGGCGAGCTTGAAGACGTCTCCTACGAAGAGGCCACCTACGAGGGATACGCCCCCGAAGGAGTGGCGGTAATGGTCCGTGCTGTGACCGACAACCGCAATCGTGCCGCCGCTGCCGTTCGGCACATTTTCAGTAAACACGGAGGAAATCTCGCTGCGGCGGGGAGCGTCGTGTGGTTGTTTGAACGGCGAGGGATCATCACCATCGAGGATATTCCGCCGCACATAGACCGCGATGATCTCCTGATGTCGCTGATCGAACTCGGAGCACAGGAGTTTGACGATCAGGAGGATCTGATCGAAGTCTTCTGCGCTCCCGCCGAGCTTCCCGGCCTCAGCGAAGCCGTGCGGGGAAGGGGGATTACACCGACCCGTGCCGAGGTGACGATGGTTCCCAAAAACACAGTGCGCGTTGAAGGACACGCGGCGGAAAAGGTCTTAAGATTGATCAATGCGCTTGACGACAACGAAGACGTCCAGGAGGTCTACGCCAACTTCGACATCCCCGACGAGATTCTGGTGGAGATGAGCGGGGGCTAGAAAGGGTTTCAAGGAGGTACACACGATGCAACAACGAGCTTGGTGGGGTGGGGCCGCGGTCGTGGTGATCGTGCTCGCTGTCGTTGTTCTTGGAACGGCGGAGACCATCATCACAGTGGGTGGATCGGTATTGCAGGGAGAGATTGAGTTTGGCATTCCTGGGGTCATCAGCGTAACCTCGTCGACCGGCGATATCTTCACCGTGCAGCGGACGAACCTGAAAGCGATCCGCTTTCCCGCTGAAGAAGGGGAAGAAGTTACGGTGGAGACCTTCGATGGGAACATTCTCATCGGCACGGTTGGCGGAATTCCCGAGGTAATTGGGCTGCGAACCCCCGGTGGAGACGTTCAGTCTGTCAAGCTGACAAGCATTCAGGAGATTCGGTTCGAACAACCAGCGGCTCCATCACCTACGGCACCTGCACCCGCACCTACCCCTTCGCCCACCCAGCCCTCGCCCGCTGCTCCTGCTCCGGTGGGCACTCTGGAGAGTCTCGCTGAAGGAGCAAGGGAGGTCTACGGGCAAGGCCGATGGTCGTTTACCTTCGGACTGGACACGGGCTTTCAGCTGGGCGTGTCAACGCGGAATGGATTCGGCTATCCCACGGCCTCTCTCGGTGTGAATATCCTTGCCTTGGGGGTGCTGTGGCGAACTTACTTCGTTCCCCCTCCTTGGCGCATTGAGGAAACTGCGCTGGAGATAGCTACGGATAGTCCAAGCCTCACCCTCGATGATCTCATCGCCGCGACCGTCGAGGCCACCATGCCACGGTCCAGCTTCTACCTGGAACTAGGGACTAGGTGGCTCATCCTTCCAGAAATTGGGATTGGATGGCTGTTCCGACTGAGCGACATCATCTACTTCGATGCGGGGGCATCGATCGATATTGGGCTTGGTCCCTGGGTCTCACTCGGTTTCCTGTTCATTTTCTAGTTCAACTTGAAGAAAGGAGGTACTACAGACGTGAAAAAAGCGATGGTGGTGTTGGTAATCGCTGTAGGAGTGCTGGTGGGCACAGTAATGAGCGTAAGCGCCCAAGATGAAGAGGTGGGGCCCTTCATCCCTGCGATCGCTTCATTCATTCTGCCAGGATTTGGGCAATTGCTCAACGGGGAAATTAACAAAGCAATAGTGCACTTCGGGATAGAAGCGGCCATATGGACTACAGCAGTCCTGCTAAGCGAGTTACGAATACCAATACCAGTAACTGGTGCTGCCCTTCTTGGTTTGCGCGTTTTCAGCGCCTACGACGCTTATACTGTCGCTGAGAGACGCGGCTTCTCGCTAGGGCTGACCGAGGATGGGCTCACCTTGGCCTGTCGATTCTAGACCAGACAAAAAAGGAAAAGGCACCCGATCAATAGCGAGACCTGAAAGAGCCTCAAGTAGCCCCGGTCAAGCCTGAGTGGGGATTTCTTTGCCGGTAGCAGCTCGTTCGTTGCCGAGAGTATGTCGCCTGTTTCAGCATCAAGCTCAAGCCGGAGCCTACCCAGGAATTGCCCGAAGGCCCCGGCCTGGAGGATTAACGTCTCTCCTGCCCGCACTGGATCGGGAGTCATTTCGTGAGAATGACCGGTGAGGAAGACGTCGACTCCAGAGACAGCCTGAACGACCCGCACCGCTTCCTCTACGGGCAGGTGCCCGACGACGACGACGAGATCGGCACGCTCACCCATCGTTTCCAAAGCGTCCTTAAGTGCCGCGTCGGGGGACACGTAGCGCAGCCAGGGGAAATCCGGATAAGGGAGATACTCAAGCGTAATCAGTCCGATTACCAGCACTTCCACCTCCCCGACCGAGATGACCGTGTACGGGATAAACGGCGGTGCGATCCCAGCGGACGGACGGAGGTTCGCACAAAGCACTGGAAAAGTTGCCCGTTTGCAGAGCGCTGCAAGCCGATCTGCCCCCCAATACAGGTCGTGGTTACCGAGGGCCATTGCGTCGTAGCCCACCTGATTCATCCAATCCACCATCTCCTCGGCTCCCCACACGGCGTAGAGTGGAACGCGGAAGTCCTGCCAGGTGTCCCCGGCGTCGAGCAGAAGCACGGGACGATCTGTGGATCGTTCGTGGTCGATCAGCTCGGCGAGCCCCTCCAATCGGCCAAGCCGAGTATGGAGGTCATTGGTGTAGAGGATGGTCAACGAAAAGGCCAATGTCCCCACCACCCACACAAAGAGGACACACGCAATCACAATCGAGAAACGGATCAAGAGAACCCTCCTGCTGCGATGGTTAACTGCCCTTGGCGGAAGAGTAAGGAGACTCCCCAGGTTCCGTGGGTGGGGAACAGCCGCATCCCACCAAGGAAGGTGACCGTCCCTCCGATTTGCTCAACGCCGATGACAAGAGTGACGTGTTGCGTCGGGGAAGCGCTCAGTGCGCCCCAGGGCTCACCTTCCTGACCTATCGTTCGTCCCCAATCGATCCGTACGGGGCCAAGGAGAAGGCCGGCTGATAGTTGGATCCTCTGGCTTCCACCATCAACGGCGATGCTCAATGGGCCGAAATCCTGCAATAGGATTGCATGAACACCCAAGGAGAAAGGAGTTTGCAGGGTGGACGTGGCAAAGATATCGATGCCTCGCCCGATCGATCGCGCGATTGTGAATCCCGGCTTTTCATCTGCGAGCTTAACTTGAAAGTAGGTGCGGCCAGCATTCCCCAAGGAGACCGCAATCGGAAGATCGAGGAAGGCGTGACGGGGATAGCCAAGAGCAGCAGTGGAGATTCCAACAAGCAAGACAAAAACCACCCACAACCTCATACCACAGCATAGCCGGCTGCGGCCGCAGCAGCCAAGCGTTGATTTCCACAAGAGCTGATGCCACAATCTATCTATGCTTCTTGAGAAGGTAAAAAGCACAATCGCCCATCACGGGATGCTGAGTCGAGGTGACACGATCCTCGTCGCCGTCTCCGGCGGGGCGGACTCGGTGGTGCTCCTCGAGCTCTTGTCTCGGTTGGCCAGCGAGCTCTCACTGACGCTGTTCATCGCACACCTCGACCACGGGCTGCGAGAAGAGGACGCCAAGAAAGATGCTCAATTCGTCGCTTCATTGGGAGAAAAGATGGGGCTTTCAGTAATTTGCGAACGGATCGACGTTCGCAAGATTAGCGAAGAGAAGCGTCTGGGGCTGGAAGAGGCAGGCCGCTTGATGCGGCGTCGCTTCCTTGAGGCAACAGCAAAGAAGATCGCGGCCAATCGGATCGCCCTCGGTCATACCCTCGATGATCGAGCGGAGACGCTGTTGTTCAACCTGATCCGCGGAGCCGGCCCCACCGGCCTTGGTGGGATTCGGCCGGTGAGCCCTCCCTACATCCGGCCTTTAATTGAGACCAAGTGCGAGGAGATCCTCACCTTTGCCTGCACCGAAGGCCTCGCCTGGTGCGAGGACCGGACCAACCGGGACACAACCTTCCCCCGAAATCGCATCCGTCATCAAATCTTGCCGCTCTTGCAGCAGCTGAACCCGCGCCTCCTAGAGGCGCTGCAACGAACAGCCGATCTGCTTCTAGAAGAAGGCAAAGCCTTGGACACCCTCCTCGAACGGCCGTGGAAGGACGTTGTTGCCCGAGAGGAGACAGGAAGCGTGGCGTTGGGACGGGATCAGCTTCAACGCTTGCCGGGAGAGCTTCGAGGCCTCCTTTTACGTCGGGGGATCGCCAATGCTCGCGGGAATCT
Source organism: uncultured Thermotogae bacterium (assembly GCA_964582975.1). Taxonomy (GTDB): domain Bacteria; phylum Bipolaricaulota; class Bipolaricaulia; order UBA7950; family UBA9294; genus CAZDDA01. The sequence continues at coordinate 10,373 of CAZOUO010000063.1, forward strand.
GCAAGGGATCGAGAAGGTTCACGTTGACGTGCTTCGAGACCTCGTCACCAAGGTCAACGGCCACGGAGAGGCCCATCTGCCAGGCCTCACCGCGCGGATGCAAGGCAATGAACTTCTTTTATGCGCTCACCGTGAGCCAACAATGGCACCATACGAGCTCCCAATCGAGTTGGGGTGGACGGAACTCCCCCATCTTGGTGTTGCTCTTGATCTATCGATCGAACAATGGAACGGTACCCAGGAACCACCCAAGAAAGGAGGGTTGGTTGAGATTGCCGACGCCGATCGGGTCCACTTCCCGCTACAAGTGCGAAGCCGCCGGCAGGGCGATCGGTTCCGCCCCTTGGGAATGAGCGATGAAAAGCGGCTGAAGGATTTCTTGATCGATGAGCGCGTTCCGTTCTACGATCGCGATTCGCTTCCGCTTTTGTGTGACCAAGAGCAGATCGTCTGGGTCGTCGGCGTTAGGCTCTCGGATGTGGTTCGTCTCACCAGAAAAACTAAGAGAGCCCTGGTCATGCGGCTGGAGGAGCTTGCGTGATTACAGTACTCATCTTCCTCGGCACGTTTCTCGTCCTCGTTGTCGCCCACGAGAGTGGCCATTTCCTGGCTGCAAAGCTTACTGGGGTCTACGTCAAGGAGTTTGCCATTGGCTTTGGTCCAAAGCTGACAAGCTTTCAGGGACACGAGACCCGGTACTCAATCCGTCTGATCCCCGTCGGAGGTTACGTGCGCCTGGCGGGGGAGGATCGCTTGGAGGCATCAAGCGTGATCCCATCCGACCGACTCCTCTACAACAAGCATCCGTGGACGCGAGTGTTCATTAGCCTTTCCGGTCCGTCGGCAAATCTGCTTCTTACGTTCCTCGTCGGACTTCTGGCGGTCTGGTCGATCGGTGTCCCCACAATGCAGGTCGCCGATGTCATTCTCGGTAAGCCCGCTTTCTCCTTGCTAGCCCCCGGCGATCGTGTGCTCGCCATCAATGGGCGACCGATCTACACGATGGAAGCCGTAAGCAGCGCAATCCAGCGCTCCCGGGGTGCCCCGGTCGATCTCCTTGTCAAACGGGACGACGAGCGGTTGACGATCCCCGTTCCCCCGCAGTACGACGAAGAAGAGCAGCGTTTCATCATCGGAGCCTACTTCCTGCCGATTACGTACACCAACGAAGTGGTCCAACTTGACGCGGCGACGCCGCTTGCCCTGGCGGGCGTTGCAGTTGGGGATCGAATCGTCGAAATCGAAAAAGAGCCAATCCGCACCGCGATCGGCGTCATCGAGACCATTGGTGACCGTCTCCCAGCAGACGCTATCCACCTCATTGTTGACCGGGAGGAAGAGTCTCTGGGTCTGACGCTTGCCACGAGGGGCCGTCCGATCGAGCAGCTCTTAGCCGGTGTGGGGTTCGCGGATCTTGGCATCGACACTCGCAGGCCGGATTTCCTCGCTGGCCTTTCACTGGGTGGGGCGCAATTTAGCGAGAATGCGACGTTGCTGACAGAGACCATCCGTGGCCTTTTGACCGGCCGGGTGGCTGCGAGTGAGGCGATTGCCGGCCCGATTGGCATCGCCCAGCTGCTCGGAGAAGGCTTTCAGCGCGGGCCGTCGATCTTCCTGCGTGTCGTTGCGCTATTCAGCCTGAGTCTCGCGATTGCTAACCTAATCCCATTTCCGGCGCTCGACGGCAGCCGGGCTGCCTTCGCCCTCTACGAGTGGGCGCGCCGCAAGCCGATCCCCCCTGAACGCGAAGGCTTGATTCATACGGTCGGGTTCATCATCCTGATGGCAATAATGCTTCTGGTAACCTATAAGGATCTCGTCAGACTGTTTCGATGAGACAGACGGCCATCGCGCCGATACCCTCACCGCGGCCTAGGGCGCCCATCCCTTCCGATGTCGTTGCCTTGAGGCTGAGCGCTTCCGAAGGCAGACCGAGAATCGGTACCAAGTTCTTTTGCATCGCCGGAAAGTGAGGAACGATCTTGGGTGCCTCCGCAATGACTACGGCATCGATGTTTATCGGCCGATAGCCTGCCTTAGCGAGGAGGCCGATCACCTTTTCGAGCAGCTTCAGGCTCGCGATGCCCTTGTAGGTCTGGTCAGTATCCGGAAAGTGAGTTCCAATGTCTCCGAGTCCCGCTG
>CAZOUO010000064.1:0-12512 GCA_964582975.1 uncultured Thermotogae bacterium
CAGCAAGGCCGTGCTCATGCTGCGAGGTCACTGAGCAAGGATGAGGGCGAGCGTTCTAGGCTCGCCCCCCTCCCGGCAATTTTATCAATTACTGCTCGGCTTCGGTGACGGTGAACAGGCGTCCGTCAGACCGGCCAAACACCTCGGGGAAGTAAAACTCGTGCGCTGTAGTGGGGATTGCGTGGTACTCGCCGACTTGCGTCGCGCGGAAAGTGTACTGGTAGGTGTAGGTCCCTGCAGGCAAGTAATCGGCAAACAGCACGACCTTCTCGTCGCGCATCTCACTTCGGCTGTACCAACGCCACCACCACCAGTAGAACGGCCGCCAGAACCACTCATCCTCCTCGGCCTCGCGGAACAAGCCCGGCTCTAGATCAAGAAGGCTCGTCGTTGCCAGGCTTGTGTCGATCGCCTCCCCCCCGGCGGGGAGTGGATCTTCAACCACGACGTAGTACAGGTCGTGCGGGGCGATGATCGTGAGGCGCACCTGCACCGTGTCACCCACCGCCACGTGATCGATCTCCTCGCACGTAACATCGAGCGGACAATCGGCCGGCACGTACTGGCGCTGCACGATGACCCCACGGTTGAGCGGTTCGATCTCTTCCACCGGTAGATAGACCTTGAGGTGTGCGGTGTAGTAGAGCCGGCCCGGGCCTTCGCTCCGTCCCACTGTGAGGCGGTTGCCCACATCGGCGAGCAGCTCGGCAACATCAACGGTGAGTCGGATCGAGTCCTGCACGGTGTCCGGGGTGACGCTGTCTTGAGCGAACAGCGCTTCGTTCAATCTCACGATGTAGTCGTAGTCGCCCAGCAGTTCGCCGGTGACTGCCATCCAATCGGTGAGCGCGATCAGCGCCCACGCGGTCTCTTGGGTCGTCTCCCAGATGCCGTCCTTCCGGGCGATCATCAGCCAGCGCACGACATTCGGGATGAGGGCGTTGTCCGGATCAAGACGCGCTAGAGCATCGAGGATCACGGCGGTGGAGCGGGTATCGGTGTTCATCGCCCACCAGTCGTAGTCCTCCTCCTCCCAGTGCGCGCCGGTGGCGCTGAGGATGGCGTCGTTCTGAATATCAGCAAGCAATGTCTTAATCCGTGCATCACCTGGCTGAATCAGATCGAGTGTCGCGGCGAGAAACGCCCGTGCGTAGTGGCTGAGTTTCTCCCGCGACTCAAACAGGGCACCGGTCCACTCGCTCGCTTGCCTCGTCCGACCGGCATCCGCCAACACGTAGAGCAGCCACGCCTGGCGATTGGCGTCCCAGACCGTGTCGAGATCTCGGGATTGAACTAGCTGGCCTTCCAGGAAGTCGAGCGCGCGATCGAGCACATCGACGCGCACCTCGAAGCCCGCTTGCCTGGTCTTGTTCAAGGCAAAGGCGGCGTACGCGGTAAGGTAGGGGCTCGATCGATTCGCGGTCCACCAGCCCCAGCCGCCGTCTGAGTGCTGTTGTAAGTAGAGCTTCTCCAGGCCCACTGCGACCAGGTCGGGCAGCTTCTCTGCCAATTCTTGGTTGTCTATCCCCAGCTTCTTAAGCGCCCGATAGGTGAGCACGTTCGGCAGGAAGCGACTCACCACTTGCTCGGTGCACTCGTAGGGGAAGTGCTCAAGATACTCCAGGCCGTCCCGCATCGCGGCGGCCAATGAAGGATCAAGTCGGACGGACAACTCACCGCGGCGGTCGTCGTACTTGGGCGGCAGGGCCACGATTTCGGTTCGGCTCCCCTCACCAACCAGCTGGCCGCCGGTGCCGACGATCTCCGGTGCGGCGTAGCGATAAACGAGCAGTGTCCCTTCAGACCCGGTGGTCAGCCGCGGCCGCGCGGCGTCGGAGTACTCATCGGAGACGGCACTGAACGTCACGTCAACCTGCGGCACGTCGTTCACGGTGACCCACCACGTCACTTTCGCCTCGCCGCCAGCGGGGATAGTAATCTGTTGCACGGCGGGATCGTCAAGCGTGAGCCCGGTGGTGCCGATGGTGACCTCCACGGTGCGGTCTTGTCCGGTGTTGTTGTTGACGTTTGCCGCCAAACGCACGCGATCGTCGACCACGAAGAATCGGGGTGTAACCGGCCGGATCAAAAGCGGTTTGGTAACAAGAAGCTGTGTCGTCGCCTCGCCGACCTGGGTGAGTTGGGTGACCCCCACCCCGCGGACGACCCACGTAGTAAGGTTGTCGGGAAGGTCGACCGTGACCTGGGCTCTGCCTTCTTTATCGGTGACGACCTTGCCAGTCCAATAGGCGGTGTCTTCAAACTGCTCACGCAGCTCCACGCCGGCGGGGAGCTGCTCAGCGGCGGAGGGTTCAGCCGCCGTCTTTTCCACAGCTCCCATCGGCGCTGCCGGCACGGCGCCCACTTCTGCTTCCTCCAGGGCATACCTCATCTCGTCACCCGCACCGGCGATCAACTCCTCCATCTCTTCGATCTGCTCGAGGAACAGCCGGTCAAGAGAGATCGAGAGGCCACTGGCGGTGGTGACGCCCAACCCGCGCCGGCCGTAGAACGCCTCCAAGATGGCATTGGCCACGCGTGGCTTTAAGGTAAGGATCGCCTTGTCGACTAAATCAAACGACAATGAGGTAACGACCGGCTCACCGCTTGCGTCGGTGACAAGAATGTCGAAACTGGCCTGATCGCCGGGTAGCGCCTGTTCGACCGAGGGGACGAGCGCGATGTTCAACGGCTGTGGAACCGGCTCCACCGTTAAGCCGACGTATCCCACCTTGTAGGTGGCAACCGCGGGGGCGCCTTCCGCTGCCGCCAGTGCGGCCTCGCGGCCCTGGACGAGCACAACGCTGACGTAGATGTTGGGAACGTGGTCTTCCGTGATCGCCAGCTCATAGACGCTGCTGTTTGAGGGAAGCAGCCGTACCTCGCGAGTGAGGACGCCCCCCCGTTCGACGGTGATCAGTGCCCACTGCTCACCAGGGAACGGACTGGGAATAAGAATCTGTGCCGTCTCGCCGGGTACGTAGCTCGTCTTATCGGAAATCAGGGTAATGCGATCGTCGTTGGTACGGCGCCAGGAGACGGTCTCCGGCCCGCTGACCCACACGAACAGGCTCGATTGAACCACGCGCTCGCGGGCATCGCGGCCGCGGACGACCACCTTGTACGTGCCGCCCTTGGGTGGGATGAACGTGACCAAGCCTTCGGCACGCTCGTCGGTGGAAAGGGTACCGGTTGTCACTTCGATGTCGGTCTTCGTCCACGTCCACCGACCGCCTCCGGTTTCGTCCTCCACGTAGGTGTTCTCCCATTCGCGACGGTGGATCACATACTCCAAAGCCTTGTTCGCCAAACGTTCGCCGTCCCAGTCCACGGTGAGGACATCGACGGTCATCTCATCGCCGGCACGGCCGATCGTCCGGCTCGATGCCAGTCCAACGTAGAAGTCTCCGCGGTGGACGACGATCGCCGCCCGGCCGGAGAGGACCTGGCCGTCGGTCCCTCGCACCGTGGCCTCCACGGTGAGGAGGCGACTATCAAGTGGCGCTTCTGCTTCGGGATCTGCGGTGAGTTCAGCAACCTTCGCCGGCAGCTCGATCACCAATCGGCCGTCAGCAGCGGTGGTTCCCGACCCGCTCAGAATCGGCTCGGGCGCCTTTGTCGGCTGCCACCACCAGCACGTCCAGCAGGCCCACGGATCGTCCTCGTCGCTGAACGTGTAGTGACCAAACTGGGCCGGCCGGAAGCGGTAGGGATCGGAAAGCACGTTCCACTCTACGGGAACATTTGCCACCGGACCACCGAAGAAGTACTGCACATCGACGGTCGCTGTGTTCGCCTCGCCACGGGCGAGCTCACTTCGCTTCGGGGTGACCGTCACCCCAAACTCCGGTGGCCGATACGCCGCGACTTGGAACGAGCCGGCAAAACTTGCCTCGTCGATTGCTGCAGTGATGCGATACGAGCCAAGTGCTGCACTCTCGGCGAGTGCAACCTCACCGGAGAAAGCACCGTACTCATCGAGCGGCAGGATTTCCCGATAGACCTCCTCCCAGTTCGCGTCAAGAATCGCGACCTCAGCGGAGTCGCTCGTCGGCAAGCGATAGCGAGCGTCGTCCTCGGCCCTCACCACCCCGCGGAAATAGACGGTTTGACCAGCACGGTACAGCGGTCGATCGGTATCGATGTACCCACGCCACTCCTGCAAGCCTCCAGAGGAAAACCCGAATTCCCACACCGAGATTCCGTCGTCCCACTGCGAGCTTCCCATCGTGAATGGCACGGTACCAACGATCGCCGCTCCATACCAGCCCAGCACATCCGTTCCCGGGAAGCTCGCCAGACCGCGACTGTTGGTGACATCAACGTCGATTCTGTCGCCATCATCATCGTAAGCGCTCAGGATTAGGCCGAGAACTGGGGCACCGGTGTTAAGATCGGTTGCCCAGGCCAACGTTTCACGCTCATCGGTCTTGAGCGTCAGGCTGACGGCACTGGCGATGAGGAGATGACGGTGTCGCCATCGATCAAAGCGTACCTCCTCCGCATCCAGATCGAGTAGAAAAATCCCCGGCTCCAAGGAGCCACCGGACTCCAATAGCTCTACGGGCGTGTATCGGACCTCGTTTAGCGAAGCCGTGACGGCCACTGTCCAGCGACGAATCCGGCTTTTGGGAGGAGGAGAATAGTCGTACCAGTTTTCCCGCGCCTCGAAGTACTCCTCAACTGTAAGGCGGTAAAGGGAAAGAGTCAGCCGATTGATGTTGAGGTGGGCCACGACCATCTGAGCCGGTTCGTAAGTGCTGTAGGTACCAACCCGTCCGGGCACGTGCAGCCAGACAGTCGGATCAAGCGCTGCTGTGCGGAAGCGGACCGTCATCTCCTGGCCGGTGGTGTTGCCGTAGGGGTCCGCAATGTTCGGGCCGATACGCACCACATAGTCACTGCTCGGTTGTGCGCCGAAACGAAGCACGAACGTGTTGTCCCAGCGGCTGAAGTAAGTATCCACCTTCTCGGGATCGAAGGACGGCTCCATCTCGAGATTGTCCATCACCGTATCGGGATCGATGGGGGTGTTGAAGTGGATCTTGAACGCGGTGTAGGGATAGCCGGCGCGTTCGCCGTCGCGCGGTGTAGTGGCCACGATCTTCGGCAGCGGAACGGTGGTGAATCGCCAGCTGATCCCCTCCTTCATGCCCAAGCCACCGGTGGCACCGATGATGCCGGCCTCAAGCGTGACCACATACCCTTGCTTAAACGCCAGCCACTCGTTTGGCTTAAAGATCAGGGTGTTGCCGTCGAGCTCGAAGGTTCCTTCGACTCTGGTGGCCAACAATTCTCCGAGCAGGCTTGTGGTACGCAGAGTGAAGCGCTCGCGTGCACTGGCGAGGTCAATTGGCATGTTAAAGGTAACGCGAATGCTCGTATCAACCGCAACGAGGTTCGCGCCCTCATCGGGGCTGACCCAGACCACCTTCGGCGGTTGGGTGGAGAAGGTCCAGACGAAGTCCTCACCCAGGATGCCGCCGGTGGTGTCGGCCAGGCCTGCTTTCACGCGGGCGGTGTAGGTCGTGCCGCCGGAAAGCGGTTCTAACGGTGTGAACACGTAGATCGAGGTATTCAGCCACTCTCCTTCGCCCTCGATGCGGGGAGAGAATTCCAGTGGATGCGGCAGCCGAGCCGCTTTAGGATCGGAGACGGCAATAAGCGGTACCACCGGCCGATTGAAGATCACCGTGACCGTGCTGTCTGCCTCGGTCTCCCCCGTGCCAGGAGCAGGGATCACCTGGCTCACTTCGAGATAGCCGACGGTACGGAAGCGAAAGGTGTACGCTTCATCCAGTGTGCGGCCGTCCAGATCCGCCGCCTCGCTGGACAGGATAACCCGGTATTCCGTATCTCGATCAAGAGAACGCGCCGGCTGAAACCGTACCGTGCGCTCGTCCGGCCAGTCAAACCATCCACTGACAACGTCGCCCTCGGGGTACTGCGTCAGTGAAAACGCAGCTTCCACCGCGGCGCGATCCATCGGCCGATCGAAGACCAGTTCGATTGCCCCGTCGACCGACAGTTCCTCACCGCGCTCCGGCGTGCGTTGAATCACCACCGGCGCCGGCACGTCGGCAAGTGGTGGCTCCGTTCCTACACCACATACGGTCAGTAAAACGCTCAATAGGACAATCGCTCCAAGGAGTCTCGGCAGCTTTTCTGTGCTCATCATCGCCCCCTGTTCTTGTGATCACACGTCATGCACGCTTCTCTACCCTAGTACGAAAGACCCGTGCAGTGCAAGCCTTTAGAACGTTACCCTAATTAACACACCGGAAGCGGTGCGGTTTCATAAGGCGTGGAAGATGAACGTCGTGGTCTTCTGCCAATCGAAGCACCAGTGGCCTTCCCCAGGGAAAGAAAGCCGGAAGATCAATGCATATTAAGATATTGCCACTCCGTGACATTAATGAGGTTTAGTTCTTTCATTGGGAAAATGCTTGCTGGTTCAAGGTAAACAGGATAGCCAAATGAGCCGGACGGAGGAAGGTAATATTGGAAGGTACTTCAGCAATAACGACAGGGAACTTGCCCCGGCGCGGTCGTCGTGGTCAGCCACGACCGCTTCTTCATAGACAAGGTCGCCACCAGATTGCTGGCCTTCGAGAGTGGAGGAAGCGTGCGCCAGGCCGCCGGGAACTGGACGATATGGCAGGCTAGTTCGCCGGTCACTCAGTAGATTGGGATTGCCCTCAGGTGATGATCTTGTCACGAGGCGTGAGAGACCTCCACCTTCGCCATTGATTCGCGGAGTGTTCTCCTGGTCAGGCGGCTTGCCGGAAGAGCCTCGTGGCTGTAGGCTCTCATAGGTGAGTACCCATGTCAATATGCGGAAAGAAAAGGAAGTCGGAATGGGGTGGAAAGGCGGTTGTGATGACGAGGGCGCTTAACTGCGGAGTTGATCTCGAAACCGACGACGACTCATGTTGTGACTACACACTTCGTTCAAGAGCATTCGCTGGAATCGTACTGATATCAGGCGCACTGCAATCGCCAGCTTCCGACGAGGCAAGCAAGCTCAAGAATTCGACTATGCAACTCGGCTTCAGGTCGAGCAAGGCGTCAGCTGTACTGTCTTGGTCATCCAACAGACGAGGCATCAGCCCATCCAGCATCACGAGAAATGGGCAACGATGATTCTATTAGGCATGCGTGACAGATGAATCCAACGCTTGGCAAGCATGTTGAGAACCTCAAGGCTACTCTCCTGTCTCTTCCGGCAACGGGAGAGAAGGGGTTTGAAGGGCTCATCCGAGAGACGCTTCGAGAGATCACGGGGGTGCCTTTCAGGCTTGCAGGAGGCGGATCGCAGCACGGAATAGACGGCCGATCGGCATTTCAGGCGGACGCGATCGGCTTCGAGTGCAAGCTCTATTCCACACCGCTAGATAAGGACAATGTCCTAGCTAGGATCTCGGAAGCCCCGATCAAGGACCCTCATATGGAAGTCTGGGTTCTCGGTGCCACCATGCCGGTTAGTGCCCAGCTAGCAGATCTCGTGCGCAAGCGCGGTGAACTAGATGGGGTCTTCGTTCTGATACTTGATTGGGCGACGACGGGCCTGCCTCTACTCGCGGTCGCTTTGGCGATGAGCGGCCCGCGGGTGCAGGGCTTCCTGAAGACCAACATCGGTGACGTAGCGAAGCTTCAAGAGGCGGTGGAAGCACTTGATGCCGTCAGGGGTTCTCCAGACTTCTCTTCTCTCGCCGATCGACTCAGGGCTGAGTGCAATGCGTCATCGGTGGGACTGGCTCTTGCACGGAGAGCGAACACCGAGCTGCTAAGTGATTCGTTCTCTAGTAGGGAACAGGCAAAGCTACAATTCGGGCAACCGCTGGCGCCAGGCGATACGGACAATGTCAGTATTCGGCAGCGCAAGACTCTCGTTGCGCAACTGAATTCGTACATCACTGCCGCTCCTGACAGTACGGTTGTCTTCGTGCTGGGCGACGAAGGCTGCGGTAAGTCCTGGATTGTGGCGCAAAGCTGGCTCAATCTGGCGCAGAGGCCGTTGATGCTCTTCCTGACACCGAAGGATTTCGCTGATGCCGATGGGCAATCTGATGCTGCTAACCTGCTGCTCACGAACCTCATCAAGCAAACTGGGGGGAGCGCTGGCTCCACAACGATCCGGTGCTGGAACAGAAGATTCGAGCAGTGGCGGACGAGCCCGGTAGCAGATGCCCGTCGGCTCATCGTTGTCATCGATGGGATCAATCAGCGCCCCAAGCTCGACTGGGCGAGAATTATCGAACGCGTTGCTGACGAAGTGGGCCAGCTTGGTGGCCGGGTGGTCGTTACAGCGCGCACGCCTTACTTCCGGGATCGAGTAGAGCCGCGCCTTGAAGCGTCAGCGGCACGTGTCGAAATCTCTGTTCCGGAATGGACGGAGTCTGAGCGCGACGAAATCCTTGCCGCGAGTGGCATGAAGCGTACTGCTCTGTATCCTTCTGTCTCAGCAAGTCTCCGAAATCCTCGCCTACTTGGAATCGCACTTGAGCTCATGAGTGCAGATGAAATCTCAACTCTTGAAGAACTCACTGTCAGCCGCTTGCTCTTCGAGCACATCCGGAAGAGCGAGCGGGATGTCTCTGAGCAGCCACTAGCGAGCGAAATTGCACTCAAGCTCCAGGAGCATGCCCAACAGATCAAGTCACGCATCGAGGATGGAACGGAAGATGATCTCCTCGTGTTTCGCGACGTCCAGGCGGTTGCTGACGGCCGCTTCCTCGTGCCAGTAGATGGAGATCCAACCCGCTATTCGCTTAAGGACGACGGTCTTACTCTTGCGCTGGGTTTCCTTGTCATCGACCGGTTGGGTGTCGCTCGACGGAATGGGCGCAATCTTCGCGGGGAGTTGGATGCCATTCTTGGGCCGATAGAATCGTTGGGCGACACAGCAGATGTGGTACTAGCAGCTTTGACCATCGCTGCTGTGGATAAGCGCTTCGGCCCGGACGAGACACTGACTGCTCTAATAGAGGGTTTCGCATCGCTCCAGAACCCCGACCAAGTCAGTTTCTCTGCATTTGCTGGCTTGGCAAAACGGCGACTGAAGAGCTTCATGGATGCCGCGCAAGCGCTCTGCCTTTCCGGGAGCCATAAATCCAACTTTGATTGGATCCAGGAAGCGCTTATGGCGGCAAGCAGAGATGGCCATTGCTGGCAACTAATGGTTGATAGAATACGTTCCTGGCTATCGGTCTACTCACTCTCCCCAGAGCGGGGGATCGTTCGACCTCCCGTGCCCGATCAACAGCAGATGGTGCAGGACCAACTTGAGAAGAACCGCCTCAAGCTTGAGCAGAAGAAGCAAGCGCTCTCGGCGAGTGAGCTGAAAATGCTGGAGGCGATGTCGGAGGAGAAAGGCGATCTGAGTAGGCTATCGCAACTCGCTCTGCAGCTGCTGGCCGGGAAACCGTTGGCCTCATTTGCGCAGAGCCTTGTGAAATTCCCCTTCTCGTCTGCACTGAATTCCGACCACGCAACGCCGTACAAGGAATTCCGACATCTTGTGAGTCTGAACCGAATCGACTGGGCGCAGACTCGAAAAGCCTTGCTAAGCGAGAGCGCTCTGCTGCGAACCGCGGATGTATCAAGTACTGGGAAGTGGGCGTTGGTGACGATCCTGCGCGCAACGGGCCATTCCGATGATGGCGAGGAAGCTGACACCCTTGTCGAGGATCTCACGAAAGGCAGGCCTCGGCCCACGAGCTGGCGCCGCATCGAGACCTACTGCGCGTCAGACCCTTGCGATCCTGATTCTGAGAAGCCAGAGAATGTAGCGCACACGGCCAGGCAATACGGGGAGATCGATGTCAGCAAGGTGAGCACAGCCATGGGCCCTACCTCCGAAGGCCTTTTCTTTGCCATGGCGCGTCCTGGCATCGCAAGGTTTGTGCCGGAAGTCGCGGCTGCAAAGCACAGGGAGCTGTTCGCGGACGTTCTTCACCGCACTGGCTTCCCTTTACGCCAGGGGCTGTTCGAACTGCACAAGCACACTGCGCTGCTTACAGAGGAGGATGCAAGAGCGTTCCTCAAGAGACGGAGTGAGTTGAGCACCAATCATGCTACAGATGGCCTATCGAAGGAGGATGCGTGGATTGTCTCGCAATACCACCTTCTACTGGCCTTTCCGTTCCTCAGCGCGCAGGAGCAGGCCGCTACACTCCTGGTGGGCGAACAGGATGAGCGCTTCTTGCTTGATCTGTTCCACATGGCGAAATCTCTCGACGAGAAGGTTTTCGAGAGCTTGCTGAGAACTGCCTGCGCTGAGAACGACGAACGAGGGCAATCCTTGCTGCTCCAACTTGGGTATCACACCTCCGCACCGCTGTCGGTAGATGCGCGCAAGCGCGTTGCGAAACTCATGCAATCCGTATCGGACGAAGTACGTACGTTTGCCCTAGGTGTTATCGCGCAGAGCGGGGACAAGGAACTGCTTGGCGAGGTTGTCAAGAGCGAATGGACGGCCACAGGTGGCAAGACGAAGAGCTACTTTGAAACCTGGTTTGGGTCGATGGTTCTTCTGGAGGCTGCATCTCAAGGGTTGATTGCACATGAGGACGCAGTCGACCGCATCAGCGCGCGTCTGTATGGGCGGGCGGCTGCCATCCTTGATACAGATGCTGTACACGAAATCGCGCGTCGAGTCGATGTATCGATTGCTCACGTTGTCGGGTTGGGGAATGAGATTGTTGCTCCTGACATTGAGCTCCAAGTCGATCCAGCCAGGCCTTGCGAACCTAGCATGTTCACTGTGAATGAACGTCCATCACAAGGCAAGGATCTTGCTGAGCAGATGCGACTGTTGTCGGAGGACGCGAAGGCTTTCGAACAACGTCAGAGAAACAGCCGTGATGCATTCCTCAAACTCGAAGCCAACCTCACTCGGGCGTCGGCTCGCATCATTCTGGATAATCTGAGTCTTGAAGGATTCGCTGCCGTCGTCACTGCTGCCGGAGAGCTTGCGGATCGTTGGCACAAGCTGTTCATGAACATCGCTGACAACAAGGTCCCATCCGTTCACAACCTGATCCTATGGCTGGCGCACGCTCTCGCGAAGAAGGACTCCGAGAAGGCGAAGATGCTACTCCGCAAAGCTGAGAACTGCGAACCATTTGTGCGAATCACCTATGGCCGGGCAGGAATTCATCTTGATGCGATGGCCACCTGGTCCGGCATCCGGAATCCTGTACTGAATGACCTACGTTTTGCGCGTCTGGACCGGGCGCATACCGACCACGACCTATCGCTTGAGGTACTCGCTGCCCTATTGAACGATCAGCAGGAGCTGCTGGTCGCATATGTCAAGGCGAAGCTGGACAAGCAGGAGCCTTCGGAGGTTGCACGAGGCGTGATGGTCGCTGGATTCTCCGATCAGAGCGAGTTCAATGATGAAGTCCTCGCAAGTTATGGAGGCGAGGCAGGTCTTATCGGGGATGCGCTCAAAGCGGCGAAGTATGCCTATGAGCGCAATGTGTGGGCGCGACACTGGTTCGAGATGATGTGTGAGACCAACGAGAACGTCGATTTTTGGCGCTACTGCGTACTGTTTCTGAAGATTGTCGATGGAAGGTTTGATGCATGGCGCTCAGACTACGCAAGGAATGGCAACCCTATTCAGCTATTCGGCTTCTCTTTGGACAGCAGTCTTAAGAAACGCTTGGAACGATGGAAGGGCCATCGGAGTAGAAAGCTGTTCGGCCTGGACGCTCCCGCATCGATATTCCTCGAGAGGGCGGACATCGACGACTAGGAAGCCCTGAGGATACATACCCCATTCCGCGACGAACCGCCCGAGAGACTGTTCAAGGGTATCGGGGTCTACCATCGTTGATGCAGACTGATCTCGACGGGCCTGCCTGTGCGTCGCACGCAGACAGGGGTGTGGCTCGCGGGGTCCGCAGTCTTGTACTGCTCGGCTCTGAAATGCCGCCCCCGTCATCTGTGCCATCCAGGAGCGTCTGTCGGGATGGTGCCATCTATGGCTCTGAGCAGTAGACGAGACCGCCTGGATGAGCGAACTCATGCTGCAAGGAGGCACGCGTATGGATCCCCACCTTTGCAGACTTCCAGGAGATCGACGGTGCTGTAATCGGCGGCGTCCGAGCCTCTGTCAGCAACGGTTATGGCGATGACAAGGGGCGGCTCGAGCTGTCCGGTACAATGAAGCAATTCCTTATTTTGTCGAGAGGAATCTTGGTGCTCGCTTGTCATCGGTGGGCAGGAATTGTGGATTGACCACGTTTGCCCCTACTAGCTGAACACATCCAATACTGTTCCAGCAGGAAGATCCACGAAGACGAAAGACTAAGAACAGCACGTTTGAACTTGATCATTCCCTGTAGTCTTGCTACAGGGTCACGATAGTGGCATCCTGTCCCTATGGGACAGGATGGAGTTCGAAAGGGGTATTATTGTGCGTATCAGCTTCACTACCACATAGTCTTTCCCGTTAAGTACAGTAAAGCCCTGCTCTCTGATGAGATTGTGCAAGCGATCAA
>CAZOUO010000065.1:0-12190 GCA_964582975.1 uncultured Thermotogae bacterium
TCGGATTTCTTTTCCAGGGGGTACTCGATCATCCAGCGACGGAAGCCGATCGGGCTTTCAGCCACAATGAGAACCTCTTTTTCTCCGAGGACCTCGATGTGGTATTCCATCTTCGACGCGAACAGATGCGCACCCACACGAAGGCCACGGTGGAGTGTCAGGGTGTGATAGCTCATTCCGACCTCAGGACTCGCCTCGCGGCCGTTGACAATACCGGCAAGCACCCCATCAATTAGGCCGACGAGGCAGTATTCATCGCGAACCCGATATCGCTTGAACGCAAGCAGTTCGCCAAATAACCTCGCTGCAACGATATCGTAGAAGTCGCGCTCGACCCAGAGGAGAGGAGCGATTGCTTCAAGCAGTGTTGGAACCTCTTCCCGTTCGACTTGGCGGACAACCATCTGCTCCCCGCTCGCCAACGTGATAACCTTGGGTGGGTAAGGGGGCATCTCCGTCGTCGGCGGGCGCAACAACGCTTCAAGTTCGTTTCCGGTACTCATAGAGCGTCTCCTTCTTTGTCTTTCAGTACAGAGCCAACTTAGCTCTTTCTTGATGAACTGACCATTTGTAACTTAAGCCCTTCATGCAACATTCTGCCAGACTTTAGGGAAAGGCACAGCTCTGGTAAGCTTAGTGGCTGCCGGAACCTTTTACAACCCCAAACGAGGATCAGGTCAGGTACTCTGATTGATTTTGGCACTGTGTTGTGGCGCCATCTGGCACCAGATGTCAGCACGGAATGTCCGTTGATCCTCCAAAACAAGTTGACTATTATGTTTTCTTGTTTGTGACATGCGCGTTGTGCTGTCAGGCTAATCGAGGCAGAGTGCCGTAGTAGTTGCTGCAAACAAGGCAGTGCGCTACGGGTCGTATATCTTCGAAGAAGCAGGCTTTGGCCAAACTGGCCGAAAGGTGCCGGAGATGATCGGTTCGTTCGAATATGTCCGAGCAAGCTCTATCGAACAGGGCTGTTCCCTCCTGGCTGAGTACGATGGCCAGGCGGCTGTCCTTGCTGGGGGGACCGATCTACTTGTGAATATCCGAAGCGGAATTGCGGCCCCTCGACTCCTGGTAGACTTCAAAGGAATCAGCGACATGGCTCAGATTCGCGTTGATGAGCAAGGCGGCATCGCGATCGGTGCCTCGATAACGCTGAATACTTTGTTGGAGAACGAGACAATCTGCCAGCGATACCGCGCCTTGGCAGAAGCAGCGCAAAGCGTGGGGACCTATCAGGTGCGAAACCGAGCCACTCTCGCTGGCAATCTTTGCAACGCGTCTCCGGCCGCGGATACAGCACCTGCGCTCTTTGTCCTCAATGCTAGTGTGACCATCGAAAGCCCGCGCGGAAGACGTTCTCTGGCGGTGCGCGACTTGTTCGTCGGTGTCAAACAGAGTGTACTTACCCACGACGAAGTGGTCACAGCGGTGGTCTCGCCGGCAATTGGACCCCACATTCGCACCAAGTTTCTGAAGAAACAGCGCATCCGCGGACACGACCTCGCTGTGATCAACATGGCCGGTGCCTACAACACAAAGACCGGAGAGCTCTCCGTCGCCATCGGCAGCTGTGCGAGGACTCCAATTCTCCTGCCCCCTTTGGGCGACCGAGTGGAAGAGAAGACTCCTGTCGACAAATTGGTCTCACGTCTAAACGAACTGGCACAACAGAAAGTGTCGCCGATCACGGATCTACGAGGATCGGCGGCGTATCGTCGGGCGATGATCCCCGTCTTCCTTGAGAGACTGACAAGGGAGCTTCTTTGCCCTCCGGGTACTTCCACTCAAGTAGGTGCATCATGAAGATACACACGATCCGTCTCGTCGCCAACGGCCAGCAGGAAGAAGCTGAGGTTCCCGCTGGAATGACACTGCTTGAGCTTCTCCGGGAGCGCCTCTACCTCACAGGAGCCAAGGAAGGATGCGGCGAAGGGGAATGCGGTGCCTGCACTGTCCTACTCGACGGAAAACCCGTGACGGCGTGTCTAGTGCTTGCGGTGGAGGCGGACGGATGTGAAGTGCAAACGATCGAAGGCGAAGCAGGAAACGGCAAGCTCTCCAACTTGCAACAGGCGTTCATCGATGCTGGTGCCGTCCAATGTGGATTCTGCACGCCGGGGATGATCATGTCAGCCCGAGGCCTGCTTTCGCGCAATCCGAATCCGACACAGGAGGAGATCGTGGAGGCCGTTGCCGGAAACCTGTGCCGCTGCACCGGTTACGAAGCGATCATCGCTGCCGTCCGCAAGGCTGCGCAATCGCGGGAGGGTTTCCTTGATACCTAGAAACAGCGAAGAACTCACGACCGTGGGAAAGCCGCTGGCGCGTGAGGACGCACGGGACAAGGTGACCGGAGCCGCACACTTCGTGCACGACCTCGCCTTGCCGGGGATGCTCCACGCCGCGATGTTAACGTCACCACACTCTGCGGCACGGATCGTGCACATCGACGCGACGCGGGCTCGTGACGTTGCTGGAGTGCGTGCCGTCCTCGTGGGAGAGGAACTTGACTTCCGATTGGGCCTGTACATGCAGGATAAGCCGATCCTTGCTCGTGGAGTCGCTCGCTATCAGGGCGAGCCTGTGGCGGCGGTGGCCGCAGATACTCTGGACGCAACGCGCGCCGCGTGCCAACGGATCGAAGTCGAGTACGAGCCGCTCCCCGCCGTGTTTGACCCCCGCGAAGCAATGTCCGAGAGCGCTCCACTGGTCCACGAAAACCTCCACACCTACGAATACATGCAAGGCGTCTTTTCGCCCAAGCCGCACTCCAACATCGCCCACCACCAGAAGATCCGCTTTGGAGACGCGACCCAAGGGATACTGGACGCCGAGCTCGTCGTGAAGGAAACGTTCTACAACCCGCCGGTGCAGCACGTGCCGATGGAAACCCACGCAGTCATTGCGCGAACGCTCCCCGACGATCGCATTGAGGTGTACTCCTCGTGTCAGTCCCCGTACACGGTCCGTCACCTGTTGAGCGTCTGTTTCGGAGTGCCCCATCAGAAGATCCGCGTTCGCGTGCCCTACGTGGGTGGTGGGTTCGGCGGAAAGGCCGGCCTGCATCTAGAACCGCTGGCGATCTGCCTCTCCAGAGCGGCCGGTGGTCGGCCGGTAAAACTAGTCGCAAGCCGCGAGGAGGAGTTCAACACGCTGCCGTCGCGGCAGGGATTGTACAGCACCATCGAGATTGGCGTGACGAAAGACGGCGTGATCGAAGCGCTCAAGGCAGAGTACGTATGGGATGCCGGCGCGTACGCCGATTACGGGGTGAACATCGGTCGCGCCGCAGCCTACTCAGGGGCCGGTCCATACCGGGTCCCAAACTGTTGGATCGATTCGTACGTGGTCTACACAAACAAGGTGTTCGGAACTGCGTTTCGTGGTTTCGGACATCTCGAGGTGCTGTGGGGAATCGAGCGGATCATGGACACGGTGGCTCATCGCCTGGAGATAGATCCTTTCGAATTCCGGTTGAAGAACCTCCTCACGGAGGGAGACCGGACAATCACCGGTGAAATCGTGACCGTAGGACATGGACGTCCTGACCAGTGCCTGCGGGCCGTTGCGAACGCGATCAAATGGGGTGAGCCCCGCCGACCGGCACCAGAAGGAACACATCGAAAGCGAGGCAAGGGACTGGCCGCGCTTCACAAAGCCCCTGCGATGCCCACCTTCACCTCCTGTTCTGCGGTTATTAAGCTGGATGAAGACGGCTCGGCGGATATCTTGGTATCAGGAGTCGACTACGGCCAAGGGACGTACACGGCCCTGCGTCAGATCGCGGCGGAGGAGCTGAGGATTCCCGTAGAGAAGGTTCACGTCACGTGGGAGTGTGACACCGCCTTCTCACCCTACGATTGGCAAACTGTGGCGAGCCGATTTGCCTACATGGGTGGAAACGCCGTCATCGAGGCTGCGCACGACTGTCTGCGCCAAATCAAGTCCGTGGCCGCCGCCGCTCTTGGCACCACGCCCGACCGAATCGTCTGCAAGGATGGTCGTGCGTTCGTTGATGGGGATCAGAGCAAGGTGATCCCGTACGAGAAGCTAGCGTTGGGATACACGTTTGAGAACGGGAACAGCATCGGAGGACCGGTGATCGGCCACGGCCGCTACATCGCGGAGGGACTGACGCACCTTGACCTGGAGACGGGACAGGGTCTCCCCGCGCTCTTCTGGACCTACGGCGCGCACGCGGTGGAGCTCGAGGTGGACTCGGAGACCGGCGAGGTGGAGGTCCTGAAGGTTGTCACGGCGCTGGACGCGGGCAAAGTGCTGAATCCGAAGTCTTGCCGCGGCCAGGTCGTTGGAGGAGTCGTGCAGGGCCTCGGTTCGGCTTTGTGGGAGGAGTTCATCTTCGACGAGCACGGCCGCCTGCTCAACCGATCGTTTGTCGATTACAAGATCCCGACGGCGAAGGACGTCCCGCGTGCGATCGAACCGATCTTCATCGAAACCCCGGAGCCTGGTGGACCCTACGGAGCACGGGGTATTGCCGAACATCCGATGATCTCCGTCCCGTCCGCGGTGGGAAATGCACTCCACGATGCATTGGGGATCGAATTCCACGAGCTTCCTCTGACAGCGGAGCGGATCCATCGCGCGATCAGGGATTCAAAGGAAGGCCGTTGAGAGCGATTCACGTCGAAAAGGACCGGTACAACGATTCGGTCCTGCTGATGTCGATTAGCAAGGAGGTAAAGGCACTTCCTGACGTAACCGACGCGATCGTCTGTATGGCCACACCGGCAAATCTGGAGCACCTTGCACGGGTCGGATTCACGTCACCTCAGCTGAGTGAGACATCGCCCAACGATCTTCTGATCGCGGTAGATGCAGCGAGCAAGGAGGCACTCGAAGCAGCGCGGGCACAAGCGCAACAGATGCTCGTGGAGCGACGTCGGCCTTCGGGATTGGACACGCAGGCCCGGCCGAGGACCCTGTCCGAGGCTGTCACTGTCCTACCGGAGGCCAATCTTTTACTGATCTCGGTCCCCGGTGCGTACGCGGCACGTGAGGCGCGGAAGGGCTTGCGTCGAGGGCTTCACGTGATGCTCTTCTCGGACAACGTTTCGGTTGAGGACGAGGTGAAGCTAAAGAAAGAGGCCCGCCGGCGTGGACTTCTTATGATGGGCCCCGACTGCGGCACGGCGATCATCAACGGAAAGCCGCTCGGATTCGCCAACGCCGTCCGTCGGGGGATAATCGGAATCGTCGGGGCATCGGGGACGGGCATTCAGGAAATCAGTTGCCTCGTCCACCGCGCTGGCGGCGGCATCTCACAAGCGATCGGTACTGGAGGCCGGGATCTCTCCGAGCAGGTCGGTGGACTGATGACAGAGTTCGGGGTGACGGCGCTTGGTGAGGACCCGCAGACCCGGGCGATCGTCGTGGTCTCCAAAGCCCCCGCAAAAGGGGTGGCAGATTGCATTCTCGCCGCGCTCGAGAAAACGGGCAAGCCGAGCGTCGTCCACTTCGTCGGTCACCCCGGAGCAAGAAAGCCTCGCCCCATCCAGCTTGCCGGGTCGCTTGCCGAAGCGACAACCTTGATGTGTAGCGCAGTCGGCATCGAGGATGAAGCAACACGCTACGCCCCCGACGAGGAGCTTGTCGAACTTGCTCGCAAAGAGCGCAAGGACAAGACACCGGAGCAGACTCTGCTCAGAGGTCTGTTCTGCGGTGGCACGCTGTGCCAGGAGGCGTGGGCCATTCTCAACCAAGGAGGCCTGGAGGTCTTTTCCAATGTGGCGCTCGGGACCGAATACAAAATCGTGCCGGGGGAAGGGAGCAAAGGATCGAGACATCTGCTCTGGGACCTGGGCGACGATGCATTCACCGTGGGGCGGCCGCACCCGCTGATCGAGCCGCTACTGCGCGATGATTACGTGATCACCGCCGCTCAGGATCCATCGGTGAGCGTGGTGCTGGTCGATCTGGTGCTTGGCTATGGGGCACACCCGGATCCGGCGGCAGGCCTAGCGAAGGCGGTCACGGAGGCCAAAGCGATCGCAGCACGACACAGTAGGCACCTTTCGATCGTCGCTTCTGTCACCGGAACCGATCGGGATGTGCAAGGCTACGACCGACAGGTCGATCTGCTTCAACACGCGGGAATCCGCGTGATGAGGAGCAACGCGGAGGCGGCGCGATTGGCGTTACACGTTGTCCGCGTTGCGACGGGGGAGGCTTAAATATGTCTGATCAACGGAAGGGCCCATCTGTTCAACAATTGTTTGACAGCGAGCTTCGCGTGATCAACGCGGGACTTTCCGCCTTCGGCGAGACGCTTCAGAAATTGGGTACCGAGGTGGTTCTTGTGGATTGGCAGCCCCCCGCAAGCGGAGACCTTGAGCTGATCGCGCTGCTCGATCGCCTTCGGGCAGAGGAAGACGAGGCATGGGGCGAGCCGATCGCCACGGCCAATCAACTAGCAGTTGAACGTCTCCTGGAGGCCCGTCCGACCGTTGTCGGGATCGACGTTGCGAGCAACGTCATTCCAGGCATGGCTGAAAACATGATCCTCCACGCCGGTCCACCCCTCGAATGGGACCGGATGTGCGGTCCGATGCGCGGCGCAGTGATCGGTGGGCTGCTCTACGAGGGGTTGGCAGCAGCGCCCAAGGAGGCCGAGCGTCTCGCCGCATCGGGAGAAATCCACTTTGAGCCGTGTCACCACCATGCCACCGTCGGCCCAATGGCCGGCATCGTCACGCCTTCCATGCCAGTTTGGGTGGTCGAGAACACGGCCTTCGGCAACCGCGCCTACTGTACGCTGAACGAGGGATTGGGAAAGGTCCTTCGCTACGGTGCCTATGCCGACGAGGTGATCAATCGACTGAACTGGATGCGCGAGGTACTCGCCTCTGTGCTTGCCGCGACGATCGAAGCCCACGGACCGATCGATCTTCGGACCCTGATCGCCCAAGCGCTGCAGATGGGAGACGAGGGGCACAACCGTAACAAAGCGGGGACGTCTCTTCTCATCCGCGAGCTGGCGCCACGGCTCGTCGGACTGGACGCTACCCGAGAGGAGCTCCGTGAAGTTTTAGAGTTCCTGAATGGCAATGATCATTTCTTCCTCAACCTCACGATGCCCGCGGCCAAGAGTTCGCTCGACGCGGCGGCGGGAATCGCGGGAAGCTCCTTGGTTACGATCATGAGCCGTAACGGCAGCGAGTTTGGAATCCGCGTTTCCGGAACGGGCGATCAATGGTTCACCGCCCCGGCACCGCAGGTCGACGGCCTGTATCTTCCCGGATTCAGTGAGGAGGACGCTGCCCCGGACATCGGCGACTCCGCGATCACCGAGACCGCTGGCTACGGCGGGTTCGCCATGGCCGCCGCGCCGGCAATTGTGAAGTTCGTCGGCGGGACGCCGGAACGGGCCCTCGAGTTTACCAGACGGATGTATCAGATTACTCTAGCTGAGAACAGCGCCTACCAAATCCCCGCTTTGGATTTCCGAGGGACGCCGACTGGGATCGACGCCCTCAAAGTGGTGGAAACCGGAATTGTCCCGGCGATCAACACTGGGATTGCCCACAAAGAGCCGGGAATCGGGATGGTCGGAGCAGGACTGGGGACACCCCCAATGTCTTGCTTCCGCGAGGCAGCATTGGCTCTTGCACAAGACTTGGAAACAAAGTCGATCTTAGACTACCACAATCAAAAGGAGGAAGCATGAAGTTCGTCGATCTGACAATTCCGCTAGGCATTGCCACTCCCCCGTGGCCTACGTACGAACCGTTGCAGCTCAAGTACTTCAAACGCCTCGCTCCCAACGGGGCCAATGGCCAGCTATTAACCCACTCCAACCATGTCGGCACCCACCTCGATGGAGAGATCCACTTCTACACGCCGGGCAAGGACATCGCTCAACTGGACTTCGACTACCTCGTTCACGAGGGCGTGGTAGTGGATCTCTCAGACGTTTGTGGGGACTACGACATCTACACCTCGGAGATGGTCGAGAAGCGAGTCGAGGTCAAGGAGGGAGACATCCTGATCATTCACACCGGCTACCATCATTACGGATGGGATCAACCCACAGCAGATGAGGTCCGCTACATGGTCAAGCACCCCGGACCGGACCGCGAGTTCGCGCAGTGGTGCCGCAAGAAGAAGATCCGCTGGTTGGGTGTGGACTGTGGGAGTGCCGATCACCCGATGAACACGATCATCCGTGACTGGACGCCGCGCCAAGCCAAGGAGGCCGATGCTCACTTCCTCGCCAAGTACGGCCAACCGCTCGTCGAACGATTTGACGACTCGAAGTACCAGCTGATGCACCTCGAGCTGTTCAATCACGGAATCATTCACGCCGAGTGCCTGGGCGGCGACATCGATCTCCTCCTCAACCAGCGGTGTACGATCGGCTGTTTCCCGTGGCGGTTCGTCGACGGCGAGAGCTCGATCTGCCGCATCGTGGCGATCGTCGATGATGACCGATACGACGCGGTGATGCGGACAAAGGACGACTGCGTACTGACCAAATTCGGAGACGTTGCTGGCGCGGAGAATCCTGCCCTACATGAACAGGCACGCCATCGCGACCGTTGAGCGATCCGACACCTGCCTCCGCGAGCGGCCTGCACAAGGAGGCCGCGTTCGAATTGGAAGGCCTGCCTGGGAGTTCCTTCATTCGGGCGAGCACATCGGACGGGTGGTAAGCACATTTTGCGGCGGTGCCAACGCGCGGTTTGGATCCGAAGCGTTTATTTCCTTTCACAGCGCTGAGGTCCCACTGCAGCCGTGGGGGGTGGAAGCGCCTCTTCCTTGGGAGCAAGTCAGCGAGAACGACCCGGTGGCGGCGAGGGCGGGAGACGTCCGCGTGGGATCGCTATCGCTCTCACTCAGCCACGCGGACGTCTTCGATTTGCGGCTTTCCACCGCTTCCGAGCCAATAACCCTTAAGACCCTGGCCGGCCGTGCGGCAGTGTTGAAGGAACTGGCAGGCAGCCGCTTGGACGACGAGCCAGCTCGATCGCCCGACGATTTCAGAGCCAAACGCCAGAACGTACTGAATGCGTGGGTGAACGGCGGGGAGACCGATTCCCTGTCTCAACTGATCGGGTTGGGAACCGGGCTAACTCCGGCAGGAGACGACACCCTTGTTGGAATCTTCGGCGGCCTTGAGGCCCTCGCATCCATCTTCGCGGCTCAGAATATCGCCCTCGATGAAATCCGACGAGCGCAGGACCAACTGCGGGCAACAATTCGAAAAGAAGCACCGGGGAGAACCACGCTTCCTTCCAGTCAAGCTCTCTGCAGTGCTGCGGAGGGCTACTTCTGTGAGCCTCTGCTTGGCCTTCTTCAGGCACTCTGCGCGTCGGAGTCAACCACAGCCGAACTTGAGCGCTTCGCCCAGTCCGTGCTCTGCCTCGGCCACACCTCCGGCGCTGATCTGCTCACCGGTGTAATCGCAGCATTGGAATGGGGGTTGTCCAGTTTCGACTGAGCAATGGCCGAGATTGCACCTGACCGGAGCTTATCTTGGAGCCTGAGAAGGGGAATACATAATCCTTGCTCGACAAGGAGAGCATAGTTCCGTAATGGTTGTCGCATTTGTCTGAAGCAAGGAATGCCCAGCATAATGGCTACGGGGGTGAGAAGGTGGAACCACGGGGGTACATACACACAATCATTGGGCCCATGTTCTCGGGAAAGACGTCGTTTCTCCTTCACCAGCTTGAGCGCTTTTCGCGGTCTGGAAAACGCGTGGCGCTCTTTTCCGCCGACACAAGGTCAAGCAGCCTTGTCACGCACTCCGGCCGTGTTCCATACGAAGGCATTGACCTCATCAAGACCGATTCGATACAAGACATTGAAGAGACCAGCGAGTCCTACGATGTCCTGGGGATCGACGAGGTGCAATTCTTTGACGAGGAACTTGTTCCACTACTTACATCCCTGGCCGATGCCGGGAAAATCGTTCTTGCCGGCGGGCTAGACCAGGACTTCAGAAAAGAGACTTTTGGGACAACGCTGAAGCTCGTCGCTGAAAGCGAGAAGATAACAAGACTGACCTCGGTGTGTCAGAGATGCGGATCGGACTTGGCAATCAGAAACCTTAGAACAGTGGGCTCAACCGAGAGAGTGCTTCAAGGAGGCGAAGAAGCATACTCTGTGTACTGCCGTGTCTGTGACAAGATCGTCCGTGAGTCTTCCAGCGCTCCCCTTTTCCGGCCAGAAGAATGAAGCAAAGCTTGACCCATGAAATCTCGAGTTTTGCTGGATCAGCCTAGAATCCTGCAATAAGCATCTCTCTCCGAACCCCGGCCTTTGCGGCGAGGAGATACTGAAGCTGCAGGTCCCTTCGTTACCAGCAGCACCTGGGTAGAGAATTGTCACTCGTTACGTCCTGATGGACTGCGTTCAAACTTTCTCATCACTTAAGTAGTCATCCAGCAGAGTCACGCAACATAAGGAACCAGACGATGCAGGAATAAGTGTTGTCTCACCGGGGGATCTACGATTCTCGCGTGGTGAGCTCCTTTTTCACTTCGCGCAAGGCATTCTGTAATCGATCTACTTCATTCGGATCCCTGCCTCCTATTCTTGAGTAGATCGCTATAGCCGCTTCCAGAGCTGTCTGAGAGTCGTAGAGAGCCCCTTTTCTACGGTAGACATTGCCTATGTTGGCGAGATCTTCAGCTTCACCCGATGGCTCCCCGATACGGCGGTGGATCTCCAGTGCCTGTTGCTGGTAGGAAAGCGCCTTGTCGAGTTCGCCTCTGTTGCTATACATGGAGCCCAATTGTTGCAGGAGGTTGGAAGCTGAGGACACTTGGGCCGCTTCGAGTCTTGAGCTGATGAGGTTCCGCAGGTTAGTACTCGCAAGGAACCTTTCTGCGGAAAGCAGTACAAGCTTGCCTCCGGTTGCTGCTGCAAGTGATGTGGCCGCCCTTGTGAATCCGGCGGAAGAAATCAGAACCCCGAGAGATGCCCCTACTAAAGAGATAGAAGAGCCCGTACTGTATCAACAGAAACTCTGCTCTGTTTTACTAACATTTTCACTTCAATCAGTATTAAGTCATTCGAGTCGGGGGCTTTCACAGCAAAGTCAAAGCCGGTATCCTTTTGAGGCGCTTCCACCAGTTTGAAACCCTCATTCAGAAGTACCTCAATGGCGCGTTGTTCGAACTCCCTTGGAGAAGTGAAGTCGAAGAGTTCAGAGACATCAATTTGGTATTGCGCAAGTCGCTGATCGTCAGCACGAGAAGGATGTTCGGTGAGCTGCCTCTTCTGTTCTTTCACTTTTTTTAGGTAGCTTACAACAAGCGCCGAAGTTAATTCTGGCTCTTCCTGATGGAGAATGCACGGGACCTCCTCCAAGAACGTGGAGAGGTTCAGATCTAGTGGGGCCACGATGAGCACATCTTTTCCAAGCCCGATTGTGTACCCAATCTCAAACACCAATCCTACGCTGAGTTTGTCTCCCAGTACTGCTATTGTGAAATCGGACCTGCTAATGATAGATCTAACTTCAGTCAGAGAGTCTCCTTGGGGTAAGTAGGCGTCGCGGGCGGATGTAACGTCGAAACCTTCTTCAGTGAGGGAGTTGCCCAACTTCGTCACCAGCTCTAAGAGAGTTGCATCTGCCCCTGTAATCGGGTGGGTAAGGAAAAGTCTCTTCATTCAAAGGCCTCCAGCGCGTGTGTAATTGAGAAGAAGTCATAGAGCATTTTTCGTTCCGTTGCCCGCTCGCGCGAGTTTTCTGTGCCCGAAGCAGCAAGGCTTATCAAAGACTTCCTAATGGCGTCGAGCTTGCCTTCCAACAAAGCCTTGACGTTGCTCCTTGTATTTACCTTAGTTATCTCTGCCATTGCATTCAAGCCAGCATCTAAGTTGAGGCGTGAACGCCTAATAAGTACGCTCCATCCCATGCAACTTTCGTGTTCCCATTGTAAAACCTGTGGATGATGATCGTGCACACCCATATCTTTGAGTAGAGCATCGAGAATTCGAGCGATCTCCCCTTGAGTCCAAGTAACGGCGCCCAGCTCAGATCGAGATAGGCTCTCCATGTCGTAGACATAGAGAGTGCCAGATTGAGAAAGTCGGAGTATGCAGGAGCATAGAATGTCTGGCAGAACACTTGGCGCAACCGCGTGTACTGTGTTAATGAGTGTGAACCGCCCCGGCTTTTCCGGAGGCACTTTTACTTGAGTCCGGCGACCATCAC
>CAZOUO010000066.1:0-12118 GCA_964582975.1 uncultured Thermotogae bacterium
ACCCGCCTCCCATTTCCCGTTCCTACCGATCCCATTCTCTCCGCCTTGGCCGAAAGGCTGGCCAACGTTGGGAGGGACCCCTTCCAAGGTCTTTTCGTACCTTTGGCAATCCTCAAGCTGCGTCAGGGAGTCGGACGGCTGATCCGGACAAAGAGCGATCGCGGCGCAGTGGTTCTCACCGATCGCCGCATTCTACACAAAAACTATGGCCCCTTGTTCACCGTCTCGCTTCCCGTCGCGGGGCGACAGTCTACGAGTTCCAAGGACCTCCTCAGCGATCTGGCATCGTGGTTTGGGGCTTCCTGAAATTGCGTAGCACGGTTGACAGTATCGTTGGTTAACTTCGCGTTATTCAGCACTTTTTGTTATGCACAAAATGTTGATGTGAAGGGTATTTCTTGAGCTTCGTAATCTTCCAGTTGACATGGCGAACGAAATGTGATATTGTTTTCAAAACGTTACCGGTAACGTTTCGCGAATAGCGTAAAATGGAAAGACCGACGATAAAAGACGTGGCTCGTGCAGTGGGGGTCTCTATTAATACCGTGTCTCGTGCCCTTAACGCCAAGCCAGACGTAAGCCCCGAAACCAGACGGCAAGTCCTTGAGGTAGCGAAACGATTGAACTACATGCCCAATAAATTGGCGCGCGGGCTTCGCTCTAACAAAACAGGGGTAATTGGGGTTATCGTTGCCGATATCGCGAACCCTTTCTTTTCCGCCGTGGTCAAGGGCATGGGAAAAGCTGCGAAAGAGCTTGGTTACAGCATCATCCTCCAAGACACCGGCGAGAACTACGAAAACGAAGAGGAAGCGATTCAAATAATGATATCCGAGCAGGTGGACGGGCTTTTGATCACTCCGGTCCAGACCGAGAAAAGGACTATCCGTATGCTGCAAGAGTCCAACATCCCTTTTGTTCTTGTCGCGCGCTATTTTGATGACGTTGACACCGACTATGTCGTCGCTGACGATGTACAAGGAGGGTATCTAGCTACAACGCACTTAATCGAAAGGGGTCATGAAAAGATCGCTTTCATTAATGGACCTTTCTACAATTCCAGTGCTATTGAGAGATTCCAAGGATACAAGAAGGCACTAGCCGAACACGATATCCAGCTGAACGAGGAGCTGATACGCAACGGCGCCCTCACCATGGAGGATGGCTATACCCGTGGTAAAGCGTTGTTAATGGGTCATGAGCCAAGACCCACAGCCCTTTTTACGTTTAGCGACTTCGTCGCCTTGGGGGCGATGAAAGCCGTGCATGAAGTTGGCCTTCGAATTCCTGGTGACATAGCGATTGTCGGCTATGACGACATCGATTTTGCTTTCTGCTTGGAATCACCGTTGACAACCATAAGGTTTCCGAAACGGGAAATGGGAGAGGAAGTTGTATCACTACTCGAAAGGAAGATGAGCGGGGAGGAGTGTCACAGTCGTCTAAAGATGCCAGTGGAGTTAGTGGTCAGACAGTCTAGCCTCTCCACAGACTAAGATTAAGGAGGTGGTCAGAAGAGGAAAAAATAAGGGGCAATTTGTGAAAAGGAAATTGTAAGGCTACGGAGAATTCGGGAGGTACATAATGCGAAAACATTGGACGATACTGTTCGTATTGGCGTTGGTGGTGATTTTGCCCTTAGCAGTCTTGGGAGAAGAGGATCCTCGTGCTCTATCGAGGAAGTTTAGCTCAACTAGTGAGATGGTTGAGTATAGGAGTTTCCCCAAGTACAACGAAGCCCCTTCATTGGCAAAATTAGTCGCGGAAGGGAAGTTGCCGCCCGTCGAAGAGCGGTTGCCGGAAGAACCCTTCGTGTGGAAAAGTAGCGTCATGGTAGACGGAATCGGCGTCTATGGAGATATCCAGAGGCGGACGTCCGGAATGGCTACCGAAGGCTGGAACACGGCTGCCGGCCAGAGCACCGGATGGGGAGGAAGCTTCGGCTTCAAAAACGACGGCCTGGTAAGACTTGGGCCGATGTGGATGCTCAGTGAACCTGAGCCCGTTCCTAACCTGGCGAAATCCTGGGAGTGGTCTGAGGATGGCATGATCCTCACGATGCACTTGATAAAAGGAGCAAAGTGGTCGGACGGCGTGGAATTTACCGCAGATGACATCCTGTTCACCTATTACGACAACGTCTTGGATCCCAATGTTCCAAGCTGGAGGAGTGCCAGTTCATGGACTTACGGAGGCAAAGTCACAGAGCTCGAAAAGGTAGATGACTACACGATAACGTGGCACTTCGGTGAGCCTTTCCCAGTGCAAGCACTTTTCTTAATGGGAAGCCACCTCAACGCCCCGGTCGCTGCACACGTCTACAAGCAATATCATCCCAAATACAACCCCACGATGACGTACGATGACTACCTGCACTCAACCCCGGCAGAGGACTTGCCAGCAGTGGTCATGGGAGCCTATGTTCCCGTCGCTCACGTGCCTGGCCAGATCCTGGTGTATGTAAGAAATCCTTACTACTACCAGGTGGACGAAGAAGGCAACCAGTTGCCGTATCTCGACGAAATCATCTTCAGGAAGGCCGATACGTGGGACGCAAGAATTTACGATATTCTCGCTGGAACCTGTGACCTGACGCCCATTCAGAATCCTGCGTTGATGCCGGTGGTTCAAGCGGCTTCGCAGAACCCTGCAAGTCACTTTGTGGTCCAGGAAGGCCCCTTCACCATGCCTTATCAGATCAATCCAAATTACTCCCTTTATGCCGGCGTAAAAAGTGACAGAGACACGGCCTTACGACTGCTGTTTAGGAAGAAAGAGTTCCGGCAAGTACTGTCTCACCTCACCGATAGAGAAGGGATCACTCAGGGTCTGTACCCGGTACCGGCTGTTCAGCCATTCTATGGGGCATACCCCTCCGGTTCCGCCTACTACCAAGAAGACAAGGTAGTCAAGTATCCCTACAATCCTGCGGAAGCGAAAAGACTCCTTGCGGAACTGGGATTTGCGGACACCAATGGAGATGGGTTCTTGAATTGGCCTGAAGATTCCTTGATCGCGGGAGAAGAGCTCATCGTCGAGGTCATGACGGAAGCCACGGAGCCGGAGCATGTGGCGACGGCCGAAGCGTTGGTCGATGGTTTCAAAGACGCAGGCATCGACCTCCGCGTGAAGAACGTCCAGGCCGGGATCTTTATTGCAAGAGAGGACGCGCAAGACTACGAACTAATATTTGGACGCACCTACGCGGCGACCCCGTGGGTGAGACCCGACGAGGTGGGCCCCATCAGCGACATCAGTCCACCGTGGCACAAAGCAGGCCCCGGAGGGCAACGCGATCTTCTGCCCTTTGAGGAGAGGATCGGGGAGTTGCTTGCGGCGACCCCAACGATGACTTCCGCAACGGAACGCAAAGAGACATTCGGGGAGGTTCTGCGGCTGTACACGGAGAACGTCTACACCTTGGGCATCTTTGAGATGAGCTATTGGATGGCGTTCGCAAAACGGCACCAAAACTACCCCTCGGACTTCCCAGCCACACTGTACGCGTGGTACCATAATGGCGTGCCGATCCAGATAAGATGGGGTCTGGAAGACTTGCAGCTGCCTTCGCAGTACCAACACCTGATCCCCACGCCGGAGACTTACCAGGCTCAAGATTGGTACAAGATAATGGATTTCGAGTGACAGAGGTTGGATAAGGGTGCAAAACCGGGGCATAAATACACATGCCCCGGTTTTTTTCAAACGGGTGAAGTCTAACCAGCTGGACGGAAGGGGTAAGAAGTAGGTCATGACCGGCTACCTAGTTAAGCGACTACTGTACTCAGTGCCGCTTCTATCCCTTATTGCACTCGTGTCGTTCGTGGTCATTACCCTTCCGCCGGGAGACTACATGAGTACGCTGCAATATAGACTCACTCAAGCGGGCGGCTTATCCCTTACGGAAGCAAGGCAGGTAGCGGATCGGGTCAGAGAAAGGTACGGGTTGGACAAACCATTTTTCGTCCAATTCGGAAAGTGGTTTTCCGGCATTTTTAGAGGGGATTTCGGGTATTCGTTCAGGTATCGAAAACCCGTTTTTGAAGTGATGTGGAGCCGACTGGGCTGGACCTTTTTGATCGCCATGAGTTGTATGTTGTTTTCAGTGGTGGGCGGCATAATTCCAGGCATATACTCAGCAACTCACCAATACAGTTTTGTAGACAACGTTTTGACGGTTATTTCCTTTGTGGGTCTGTCGATACCTAATTTTTTCCTGGCTTTGGCAGTACTCTACGTCCTGATTTTCTATGCAGGAGTCCGCAGTGTAGGGGGATTCTTCTCAATGGAGATGGTACTGCAGCCGTGGAGCTGGGCCAAATTTGTGGACTTCATGAGCCATTTTTGGGTTCCTGTCTTTGTTGTTGGGATAGCCGGTACGGCCAGGAACATGCGGGTGATGAGAGGAAATTTACTGGATATATTGGGGCACCAATATATCCAGGTCGCCAGAGCCAAGGGTCTGAAAGAGCGAGCCGTGATCTATAAGCACGCTCTGAAGAACTCCTTGCAGCCGATCGTCATGTACCTTGGGATGTCCATCCCCTGGCTCATACAAGGAGCAATGGCGACGAGCATCGTTTTGAGTTTGCCAACGACGGGTTCGATGTTCTTGCTCGCTCTCCAGGAGCAAGACATGTACCTTGCTGGTTCTTTTCTCCTCGTACTAGCGATCATTACCGTAATTGGAAATCTTCTGGCTGATGTGGCGCTAGCCTGGGTTGATCCGAGGATCAGATATGAATAAGAAGGCACGTAAGACACGAGCTGTGGGTGACACGGTGAACGAGGAGACTTTCGGAAAATTTCGTCCACAGAGGTCAAAATCCCAACTGGCGTTAATGTGGAGGAAGTTTAGGAGGCACCGCCTAGCTAGGATAGGGGGTGTTATCATTGTACTTCTCTTTATCGTAATTACCTTCGCTCCCTTCTTCTCCCCTTATGACTATACAGATCAGGACCTTAGGGCCACGTACATCCCTCCGCAAAGAATTCACTTTTTTGGCGAAGACGGAAAGTTCCACTTCCGGCCTTTTACTTATGAGTTGACAAGAGAGCTTGACCCCAACACCTACAAGCTAATCTACAAAGAGGATACGTCAAAGAAGCATTTCATAAAGTTCTTCGTGCACGGTTGGGAATACAAGCTTTTTGGCATATTCAAATCCGATCTGCACCTTTTCGGAGTGGAAGAGGGCGGCTCTGTATTTCTCTTAGGTACCGATGCCCACGGCAGAGATCTCCTGAGCCGCATCATTTACGGCGCGAGGCTGACACTATTCATCGCGCTGCTCGGCACTGCAATAAGCGGGATTGTTGGAACCGTCCTCGGGGGTATCTCGGGGTATTATGCAGGAGTATTGGACATAGTGATTCAACGGACGGTCGAGCTCGTTCGATGCTTTCCTGAGTTAGCGTTGTGGATGGCTCTAAGTGTCGCTCTGCCTCGAGATTGGAAGCCGATATATACTTTTTACGGAATAATCGGAATATTTGCGCTGTTGAATTGGCCAATCCTGGCAAGGGAGGTGAGAGGGAAGGTCCTCTCGTATCGAGAAGAGGATTTTGTTTTAGCTGCAAAATCAATTGGAGCAAGTGATCGCCGGATAATACTTCGACACATACTTCCTCAAGCATTCAGCCACATAATCGTCGCCTTGACGGTCACCATACCGTGGCTGATTCTTGGGGAAAGCATCCTGAGTTTCTTGGGGTTGGGGATCCAACCTCCCATGGCAAGCTGGGGAACCCTAATGCAAAAAGCTCAAAACTTTCAGACTTTGAACCAGCATCCGTGGATCATGATTCCTGGGCTATTCATTATGATAACAGTGCTTGCTTTCAGCTTCTTGGGAGATGGGTTAAGAGATGCAGCCGATCCCTTCTCCCGATACTAAGCTAAGAGCCTTGCCTGCAGAGGCCTTCTCGACATGTGTTTATAGAAAAGACTTCCCATAGAAAGGGGAATAACATAATGGACACAGATAATGGAAAGCCCTCGGCTGAGATCGCTTCAGGGAAAATGAGGAGAAAGCTAGAGCCCTTACCTGCTAAGAACGTCAGTGTCAAGGATGTCTTCTGGGCCAAGCGCCTGCAACAAGTTAGGAAGGTCGTCATTCCTTACCAGTGGGAGGTGTTGAATGATCGGATCCCCGGAGTAGAACCTAGCCATGCCGTCGAGAACTTCCGAATCGCTGTCGGTGAGAAAGAAGGAACATTTCATGGATGGGTGTTTCAAGACAGCGATGTAGCCAAATGGCTAGAGGCTGTCGGTTATTGTCTTGCCAATCAATCGGATCCGGAACTTGAGCGATTGGCCGACAGCGTTATTGACACGATTGCGAAAGCCCAACAGGCAGACGGGTACCTCAATACCTATTTCACCATCAAAGAACCTGCGGGGCGTTGGACAAACCTTCGCGACAATCACGAAATGTACTGTGCAGGCCATATGATTGAAGCAGCCGTGGCCTACTATGAAGCGACCGGAAAGCGGAAACTCCTCGATGCCATGTGCCGGCTTGCCGATCGCATTGACGTCACTTTCGGACCGGAGCCTGGCAAGAGACGGGGCTATCCTGGACACGAAGAAATCGAGTTAGCTCTCATCAAGCTCTATCGAGCCACCGGCGAGGAACGATATCTCGACCTTGGCAAATTCTTTATTGACGAGCGCGGTCAAGAGCCCCACTACTACGATATCGAGGCAAAAGCACGGGGGGACAACACTCCGGGAGGAAAACATGGCAAGGCCTATAGTCAAGCTCACCTTCCCGTCCGCAAACAGACTACAGCCGTGGGCCATGCTGTTCGGGCCATGTATCTTTACAGCGGCATGGCAGACGTGGCGGCCGAGACCGGCGACGAAACCCTCGTGACTGCGTGCAAGGGACTGTGGAACAATCTAACGAAACGACAGATGTACATCACCGGCGGCATTGGGTCAGCCGTACAAGGAGAGGCCTTCACGTTTGACTATGACTTGCCCAACGATACCGCTTACACGGAAACCTGCGCTTCCATTGGGCTTGTCTTCTGGGCGCACCGGATGCTCCAGCTTGACGTTGACCGTGACTACGCGGATGTCATGGAGCGCGCCCTTTACAACGGCGTGCCGAGTGGAATATCACTCGATGGTAAGAAGTACTTCTATGTTAATCCACTTGAAGTGTGGCCTGAGGCATGCGAAAAGCGGCAGGATCAAAAACACGTTGACACAATCCGTCGGCCCTGGTTCAACTGCGCTTGCTGTCCGCCGAATATCGCCAGGCTGCTGGCTTCGTTTGGTCAATACATCTATTCCAAAGACGAAGACACAATCTACGTGCACCTCTTTGCGGGAAGTGAAGCTGACTGTGAACTTGCGGGACAACGAGTTTCCTTAACCCAGAGGACAGAATACCCTTGGAAGGAAACGGTGGAAATAACTGTCCGCACTGAAACAGAGGTTCGCTTCACATTGGCGATTCGCATCCCTGGCTGGTGCAAAGACGCCGAGGTCACCGTCAATGGTGAGGACGTCAAGCTTGCTGCCGTTTCTAAAAAAGGTTATGCAAGAATCACACGACTATGGCGCAGCGGTGATAGGGTTGAGATACGGCTGCCAATGCCTATCGAGCGAATCCACGCCCATCCCGCTGTACGCGCAAACGCTGGGAAAGTAGCACTCCAGCGCGGCCCAGTCGTCTACTGCCTGGAGGAGGTCGACAACGGTCCAAACCTGCCAGACCTCTCCCTGCCACAAGATGCGAAGCTAACTCTGGGGGACTGCGATCAGTCCCTCGGAGGCGCTCCCATCATTCACGGGGTTGCTCGGCGCAGCAAAATCACGTCACAATGGAAGGATGTTCTCTATAGCCCAATCGCTCTGGAAAGGGAAGAGGTCGCTGTAAAAGCCATTCCCTATTTTGCGTGGGGTAACCGTCAGCCCGGTGAGATGTTAGTCTGGATTCAGGAAGATTTGTAAGCCACAACAATTGCATAATAACAAGTAATATAGCTATTGACTATGCTTCTTTAAGAATTCAGGTAGCATCCAGGGTCTGAATGAAGTTCCCTCTCGAATCTCCTCCCTGCTGCGAGACCAAGGCCACTTCCCTCAACCCGGAGTGTTTCTCGTTCCACTCGCTGTAGGCGCGGATCGGAATCTGGTGTTTCAACAGGGTCCCGAGTTTGGCCTTCTGTCTCGTTTTAGGCTGATATTGTTTCTTCACCGGTGCAAGGAGCCGAAACCTTCCCCCTCATTGGCTTCACTTCCTGCTTTTCTTTCATCGTTAATGCCATGGTTGTCTTCTTGTTCAACTCCTCCCTGAGCAAGGAGACCATCGCAGTCTTCCTCTACCCTTCGAGCACGCTTCTTAGGAGAGGCGTGATGCGATCAGAAGTACTTTTTTCGTGAGGCAATGTGAGGCCTTGACAAAAGGGGCAAAAGGTGATATAGTGGTATCGATACCGGTAACGGTACCGATAACGATAACGCCGCCGAAAGGAATGTCGTGAAGAATCGGCCGACAATGCGAGATGTCGCGAAAACGACAGGCTTTTCGGTCAACACCGTCTCCCGCGCCCTCAATCACAAGCCTGATGTAAATGAAGAAACAAGAAAGACGATCGTGGAAGCGGCAACGAAAATGGGTTATAGGCCAAACAAGCTTGCCCGGAGCCTGCGGTCGAATAAGACGCACACCATTGGGGTCATCGTTGCTGACATCGCCAATCCGTACTTCGGAGCGCTTGTCAAAGGCGTAGAAAAAGAAGCGCGAAAGCGCCATTACAGCGTCATCCTTCTGAATACGGACGAGGACTACGAGCGAGAGTCTGAAGCGATCCAGGTTGTGTTGGAGGAACGCGTTGATGGAATCATCATCAGCCCGACGCAGAAAGAGACGGGAACGATCAAGAATCTTCTTCAGCTCGGGATTCCTTTTGTACTTTTTGGCCGCCGATTTTCTGATCTCGAAACGAATTATGTGGTGACGGACGACGTCCACGGTGGTTTTCTCGCAACAGAACATCTGATCTCGTTGGGGCATCGCCGGATTGGGATGATTAATGGCCCCATTCATATCTCAAGCGCAAAAGAACGCTTTCAAGGGTATCGGGAGGCGCTCGGGCGTTACGGTCTGAAGCAAGAACAGTCTTTAGTAACTGCGGGAGCCGTTACGATGGAGGATGGCTATGAAGTCGCGGAATCGCTTCTGAATAAAAATCCGCGGCCTACAGCGATATTTGCCTTCTCCGACTTCGTCTCGTTCGGGGTGATGAAGGCCATTCGCGAAGTCGGGCTCAAGGTCCCCGAGGATATCTCCGTGGTCGGGTACGATGACAACCAGTTCGCGTCTTGCTCCGAAACTCCTCTGACCACGATCCATATTCCGAAAGAAGAACTCGGCATAAACGCTGCAAAGGTTCTCAAGGAGCAATTTGTTGACAACCAACCGATCAAACAGGTCGAACTCTCTGTGGATTTAATTGTGAGGCAATCAACTTCATCATGCAATACATAGGCCTTAATGATCAACTAGTCTCGCCAGCTAGAATCTTGAAGGAGGTGATGGCATCCACAAATAGTGCAAGGGTAGGGCTCTAAGGAGAAGTCACCAGTGGAAAAAGGAGGTAATTGGAAAGCAACGTACGAAGTAACGTTTCAAGGATTAGGGTTACTATCAAATGTCCAGGAGGGTGAAACAAATGCTGAAGAGAATCAATATTTTGATGTTGGTGGTGTTGTTGGGAGTAGCGTTCTTCGGTTTGTCAGCTGTTTCCGAAGAGCCCGTAGAGATCTACTTCTTCCCTGGAGGCCCACCGGGTGGGTCGTTCGCTGTTGTCGTGTATAACGGAGCCAAGGCGGCTGCGGACATCCTGGGAGATCGGGTCGACGTCAAGTACGTGTGGTCAGATTGGAACCCAGAAAAAATGGTCACCCAGTTCCAGGAAGCGGTAGCAGCCAACCCCGACGGAATAGCCATCATGGGTCACCCTGGGGTCACTGCGTACGAACCCTTTGTGGATGAAGCGATCGCCAAAGGGATCGTCGTTACGAGTCAAAACACCACTCTGCCGGAACTGGAGAACGAGTACAAGGGCGTAGGATTCGGATACGTTGGACAAGAGCTTTACGCGTCCGGCTACATGCTCGGAGAAGCGGCGGCGAGAATGGCCGACCTTGGCCCCGGGGACAAGGGGCTGGTTTGGGGACTGCTGGCGCAGCCCACTCGGGGTCTCAGGACCAAGGGGTGCATCGACTCTCTCGAAGCAGCAGGGGTAGAAGTGGACTACATGGACATAAGCCCTGAGGTCGACAAGGACGCCGCCACCGGAATCCCAATCATCACCGGATATCTTCAGGCCAATCCGGATTGCAAGATCGTCATAACGGATCACGGACAACTCACTTCCACACTAGAAGAGTACCTCAAAGCAGCGGGTTTCGGGCCTGACGACATTTTCGGGGCAGGCTTTGACTTGTCCCCTGCAACAGCTGCAGCGATTAGGACCGGATACACCGATCTCGTTCTGGACCAACAGCCATTCCTGCAGGGGTTCTTGCCCATTTTCCAGATCTACTTGACCGTCAAGTACGGATTCTCGGGGCTTCATATCGACACGGGCGCTGGGCTGGTTCACGCAGGAAACATCGAACTCATTGCACCACTGGCCGAGGCTGGCATCAGATAAACGCGTGGAAGAGTTGAAGGCTGAGTTGGGGCCTTCAAGATGTTGGGCCCCAACTCAGATCTGTGTAAGGGTAGGATTTTGGATTCGGGCGAGAGAAGATATGGACGAGAACCGAGGCAGACGTTAAAAATAGACAACGGCGCGGAAAAGGAGTGACCGTCAGATGAGCCTAGTGGAAATGAATAACATCCATAAGAGGTTCGGAGAGGTTGTTGCTCTGCAGGGCGTTGATTTCGAGGTTGGTGGCAATGAGGTCGTTGGCCTGATCGGAGACAACGGGGCCGGCAAATCGACCTTGATTAAGATTCTCTCGGGGGTGTTCCCGCTTACCGAAGGAGAATTCTACGTCAAGGGTCAGAGAATCAACCCGAACAGGTACTCCGTCAGAGAGGCTCACGGATTGGGCATTGAGACGGTCTATCAGGAGAAAGCGCTGGGTGTGAAGCAATCGTTGTGGCGCAATGTGTTCCTGGGAAGACAACCCGCCAACCGGCTGGGTTTCATCAACGTCAAAGAGGCGAGACAGCAAACAGAAGCCATCATGCGAGGATTCCTCGGGTTTACCGGCGGAGGAGTCTCGCCGGATTCGAAGATACGGACTCTATCGGGTGGGGAGAGACAAGGGGTGGCCATCGGGCGGGCGATGTATTTTGAGGCGGATCTCGTCATCCTGGACGAGCCCACCAATGCGCTGTCGGTCAAGGAAGTGGGCAAGGTCCTGAATTTCATCCGGCAGGTGAAGGAACGAGGGAAATCCTGTGTGTACATCTCGCACACGATTTCCAACATCTATCCGGTCTCGGATCGGTTTGTCATCCTGGATCGAGGTGCGGTGGCAGGTGAATACGAGAGAAAAAGCATCTCTGAAAGCGAGCTTGTCGATGTCCTTACCCATCATGCCGTGAAAGCTGAGCAGGAAGCCAAAACTCCCCCTCGTGGCGGCTAGATGCCGATGCTTCTATCGATATTCAAGAAATACAAGATGCAGTGTGGTTTGATTATCATCGCTTCGTTGATCATGATTCTCTTCATGGCGACAAGCCCCCAGACTTTCCTCAGGCCTCACATATACCTCGCCTTTTTGTCCACCGTACCGTTCATCGGCATCATGGCAGTAGGAATCACGGTTGTCCTTGTCAGCGCGGAGATCGATCTCTCTTTTCCTGCCGTAATGGCGTTCTCGGGGTTTGCTTTCGCCACAGGTTATGGATTCACGGGGAGTCTTCTCGTCGGGATTGTGTTGGCCTGTGCCGCCGGCGCCGCTGTGGGCACGTTGAACGGTCTCATGGTGCCCAAGATCGGCATCCCTTCAATCATCTTTACCCTGGGGATGCAGTTCCTAATTCGAGGCGCAGTTAACATACTCGCGAGTGGGAAGGAATAGACTCTGCGTGGGATTGTAGAAAGCCCCGTCTTCCACGCGTTGGTGGGAAAAGTGGGT
>CAZOUO010000067.1:0-12058 GCA_964582975.1 uncultured Thermotogae bacterium
ACCCGGGTGTATCGTTCCACTGTGCGCAATAGGAGTAATGCACAAACATCGATAAACAGGGCGATGAACTTGAGCCCGCTCGTTTGTACGCCAAGGATATTGATGGTCCCTAACCGAGGAAGAGGGATTCCGATAATGGGGCGAGGAAAGAGTACTCTGGTCAATCCAACGAATATCAGTCCGACGTTGTTGGTGATGAGAAAGAACAGATTGAGATCTCCCCCTCGTTTTGCGCTCAAGGGTGTAAGCAGTGCCGCTTGAATCGCATACCCCAAACCAAATCCAACGACAAGACCGGCCACGACCGCCAACGGCACGTTGTAGGGAAGAAGGTACCAAGTCAAAAAGGCGCTGAACACGCCGATGCCCCCTACCGAGAAGTTGATAATTCCTGTCATCCCGTAGATGACAGCGATGCCCAATACCGGGAGTGCAACAATCCCCGCCATAATGATGCCGTTGATAATTCCGTCTAAAACCACGATCCAGTCACCCTCCAATCACCTGCCATGAAGTGGCACGGCCTAGGCATGCAAACCGAGATACAGCTCCCTGACCTTTCCCCTATCAACTGCATCGAGATTCTCACAGAATTTGCTTTCCCCTGCTTCCATTCCAAGAATGCGATCAGCCACATTCAACACCTTAATGTTCTGTTCACAAAGGGCGATTGGCTTTTGTGTGTCCTCCTTGAGTTGCTTAAGCCGTTCAAGCAGACTCGTGACCAACTTTGGCGCCAAACCGACCGACGGTTCGTCGATGAGAAACAATTGCGCATTGGCAACGATACCTATTCCGACTCCAAGCATGCGACGCTCCCCACCGCTGAGCGTGTTGGCAATTTGCCTTGCTCGCTCCTTCAACCTCGGGAAGAGCTCGTACACGTAGTTGATTTGGGTCTCCCTTTCTTTAGCCGGCATCAACACCCCCCCCATTTCCAGATTCTCCTTGACCATCATGCCCGGAAAGATGTTTCCCTCCTGGGGGATGAGGACGATTCCCAGTTTGCGTCGTCTGAGGACAGAGGAGTGATCGACCCTTTTGCCCCGGTAGCGAATGGTCCCGCGCCGTGCGGTCAGCAGACCAGCGATGGTCTCGAGAAACGTCGTCTTGCCTGCCCCGTTGGGCCCAACGATCCCCAGAATCTCGTTCTCCGAGACCGTTGCGCTCACGCCCTTCACGGCCAGAGTGGCTCCGTAACCAACATCCAATGAAGAGACTTCAAGAATCGGCTCACTCATCGTCCCCTCCACCGGCTTCCAGATAAACCGCCAGCACAGCTTCATTATTTCTGATCTCTTCTACGGTGCCTTCCGCCAGCTTTGTCCCTTTGTTGAGGACGACCACCCAATCCGACGTCTTCAAGATCGGTCCCATTTCGTGGCCGACTTGAAGGATCGTCATTCCGCTGTCTCGCAACGCTCGCACGGCATCGCAGATCTGCTCGGTCTCCGAGGGAACAAGCCCGCCCAGGAGTTCATCCAACAGGAGCAACTTCGGATGGGTCGCCAGGGCTCTTCCCAACTCGACGAATTTTGCTTCAAGTGGCGGCACGCTGGATACGACGACATTGGCTTTGTTTTTGAGCCCAATGAAATCGAGGATCTCAAAGACCTCGTCAAATTTGTCTTTTACCTTTCCGGAATCCTTCAGCATCCCCCCCAGAATATTGTCAAACACAGTAAGGTTCGGGAAAAGCGTTTTGAGCTGATACGTCCTCGCAATGCCTTTACTACTGACTTCGTAAGGCCGCATTCCTGTGATGTTGTGAGATATGAAGGTGACCGTTCCCGAGTCGGGACGCAGGGCACCGGCCACGACATTAAACAGGGTGGTCTTTCCAGCACCGTTAGGACCGATCAGGCTTGATATCTTTCCTTCCTCGATGCCGAAAGAGACGTCGTCCAAGGCTTTGAGTCCGCCGAAGTGTTTATTGATGTTTCTTACCTCGAGGATAGTCTCCATAATCAGCCTTCTACTTTAAGAAAAGGAGTGGTCCGCCTCAAGAAAAAGGAGCAGCCTATCTCCCCTTTCTAATTGGGAGATAGGCTGCACTCCATCACAACGTTTTCCCTTTCCTACACCGATCCATTTTCCTCAACAAAAAACCTGGTCCGGACCTACTGGGCAGCGGGATACTCTTGGTCCGGCTCGAGCTTCTCGAAGCCCTGGAGAAGGTCAACGACCTCTTGGGAGGTCAAGTCGGGAGTCTGATAGACCCGTACCAGCACCGGATGCAGTCCGAAGGAAGGATCCAAATCAGAGGCACCGGGCAGGAATTGAACGACCGCTCCTTTTGCCCCAAGGTTCTCACCGTCCGGGCCCAACGGTCCCATCGGGCTGATGCAGACATTCTGGTACGCGACTTCCTGGCTAGCCGCAATTATCGCATCCGGATCCTTGCTTTGTGCCTTCTCAAAGACCGCCTTCAGCCACCAGACCGTTTGGTAGTAGTTGTTCGTGTAAGCCTCCGGATAGGCTTGGGCTCCGTAGGCACCCCTCCACGCGTTGACAAACGTGCGCCACCTGTCGGTGGTCGGATCGTGGTCCGCCAGCGTATAAATCCCCTCGGCACCGTACTCGCCGGTGACCTTCGCACCACCCATGTTGGAATAGGTGGTCGCGTAGAGAATGATGCGGGGTGCCGCGCCGGCGTCCTTCATCTGGGTGGCCGCGCTCATCCACCCCGCGCCGGTATAGGGAATGAACACCGCATCGGGCTGCTCTTGCTTCATGATCGCCATCTCAGCGGAATAGTCTGTCTTGTCGAGCGGCACATAGAGAATCGGGCCGATCTCGAAAGGCCGACCGTGGGTCTCCCAGTAGAGTTTCAGACCCATGCCGTTGCTGTATCCCCAGTCGTAGTCACCAGCAAGAAGAGCGACCTTCTTGACCCCCATCTCCTCGAAGAACTGGCCAGCGAAGCCACCAGCGAAGATGTCGGAGTATCCGTAGTAGATCACCCATGGAGTGAGAGGAACCGCGCCTGCGCCAACGTACTTGCTCATGCTCAAGTGCCCACCGACAAAGCTGGGGAGTTTGTTCTCGGGTGCGAGCTCACAAACTGGCCTGATCGTGGTCTCTAGAGCACACCCACCGGTGACGTCGGGCTTCCACGTTTCAATCTCTCGTAGCAGCTTCTGGCGTAACTTGGCGGGATCCGTCTCGGTATCGATGACCTTGTAGTCGATCTTGCTGAATCCGTCGATGCCTTCCGCGTTAATCTCCTCGACCGCTAACCGCATCGCTCTATCATAGGCTGGACCGATGTTGGCCGCGACACCCGAGAAAGCGACCGTTGCGAGCAGCTTGATCGGCTCTTCTGCCACCCCAAAGGTTCCTACTAGCCCTACCACAAAGGCCAGTGCAACAATGTAAACCAACCCTCGCTTCATGCTGTCGTACCTCCTTTTGGCAGTCCGTTAGTTAGCCTACGACGTTTCCTTGCTTTCTATATCCCACCTCCCTTCGTTGCTTTCTCGATGGACTCCCATCGAAAGTCTTTTTTCATAACATACGTATTGCTCTGTGCACAATCCATTCTAGGGGCAATGCCAGCCATTGTCAAGCCCGACGTTACCGGCGCGATAAAGTGGCCCGATCGCCGTTTTCCTGTGCACATCGGTAACGTCCTCAAATAGGAACGGGAATTCGAGAGCCCCTAGGTTGGGGTCCGCTTACGTGATGCCTTCATCGATAGTGCATGACCTACCGTGCGCCCCACGTTTGAAAGGCAATCTTACCTTCCTTTGTCAAGAAGGCCCATCGAATTTGGGCTTGCATGTCTTGGTGGAAGGTCTCGCCGAGTCGCTCAAGATACCGATGAACCTCCTCCAACAGAGAGTCCAACGCCTCCGCGCTGGGTGCTGCGACCGTTTGCTCAATCGCTCTGAGGAGATTGTCCGGAACACCGAGTAGTCCCAACTCCTGTGTCACCCAGTGCCACATAGAGGGCCAGGAGCGATGAAGAAGGAACAGGAGCTTCGTCAGTGCGGTCATCGCTTCAGACACAACCAATCGGCCGTTCAGCGTTCCATCACGGCCAAACGTCTTCTTAGCGCGGCCGGTCCCGAAGCGATATTCGAGGTAGTGCACCATCATGCGGGTCGCCCGGACGTCCTCCGGCAAGACAGCAAGCTTCTGGATGACCGCTTGCAGCCGCCCGCTTGGATCGCGGAGCACGACCGCGTGCTGGTAAGCAAAGTGGAACATATCTTGCGTTGAGGTGAGCAGGCCCTCAAACTCGCTCCACGGACGGAAATAGAACTCGTGGTCCACCCTTCGTGGTGGCCCCTCATCGATCACAAAGCAATGTCTCTCCTCATCGGGCAGGGCGGTGTAGGTCTGATCCTCGACGATGATCTCGAAATCGTAATCTGAAAGCCCATCGCGATAGGGCCGGGTCGCCGATCCAACGACGTAGATGCCGATTAAACCTTCTATGTTGAGATACGGCTTGATAAGCTCACGAGCGCGTTGCATGCCTGTCAGCTCCTTTCTGTTGAACGGTCACGGATTGCGCCAAAGCTCTGAAAGAAACTTCGTGCAGATGATACTCGTCTCTAGAACTAGCCACCATTTACTTCCTAGCCGGTGAGATTCCAAAGCATTAGAGCAGCAATCCCGAGCGGTTTCTTTTCGCGCCGCCAGAGGCATGACCACGCGGTTGGGTATTACGAGTTAGCCTGCGGGTTGTCGAAGCGTTGATTCAGCTATAGTCTTCGCTGAGGGCAAGAAGGACCTAACTTCACAGTATTGCTACCCTTGCGTCTTGAATTCTTTTAGCCTGGTGTACTCTACGAGACGATCCAGCGTTTTCGCTGTAAACACTTTGCCCCTGGTCGCAATGATCATTTTCTTCATGTCTTCCCGGCGGACCCCGAAGCCACGCCCGCCGATACAAGCGATGACCTCGTACTTGGGGTTGCTTTCGGACCGACTGGCAAGGCTCAATTCGCCGAGATGTTGAATGCGCGTTACTTTGTCGCGGGCTGTACCATCATCCTCTGTGATCTTGGCTTCTATGATAACCTGTGGATTGAACTCGCTGGGAATAATGAAGTCGGGCGTCTGATCGAAGCCCTCTATTCGTTCCGCGCGTTTGGTCTTACGATAACTGATCCCTGCGTTGGCGAGCACATCCTCAATTGCTGATTCCAAGCTCTCGCCGACGAGTTCGCTTACAGAGTCTCGATGCCCAGCAAAAGGCCTTCCGAGAAAGCGTTCATACAAAAGCATAGCGTAGGGAACGCCCATTACGGCAAGACTTTTCAGGCTATCGATGCCTTGTTTTGTGTCGACCTTGTCCAAGCGATGCAACTGCTCATCGTTCACTTCGGGGACACCGGACGATAGCAACTGGCACGCCGTTTGGATCAACGCTTTGAGCCGCTCTTTCACAACGCCGCTGGTATTGAGCTTCGTTTCTGGGGTCATTCGCACTTTCCGGTCCAGCGAACGCACAAAGCCTTGGGTAACCGATACACCCGTCCTCTGTGTCGTGACATAACCCCACTCCGGAGGTGTGAAACCGAGCATTGATCGCAGAACCACGATCGAGATCGGTTCGGAAACTACCACAGAAAGGACCTCGTCTGGATTGAGCTGTGAAAAACCTTTGGTTACAGCCTTCAGGGCTTCGTATCCACGCTCAAAGATAGGATACTCAACAAAGCCCGCGCCTTTGGGCATGGCAAGAAACTCCGACTCCAGGCAAGAAAACACGGCATCGACGTATCTCTCAGAGTTCTGGAGAATCTCCTCCAAGGGAACTTCAAAAGGGAACGTCGGCATATTCGACTCCGTATTCTGCGATGCTTTCGTGCATGGCTAACAAAGGTGTGTCCTTAGTTATTGCTGCTCTGTCGTCGTTCAGGCACTTTTCTACTTCTGCCAATCCTCCGAAGCGTTGGAGCCAATCCGC
Organism: uncultured Thermotogae bacterium; assembly: GCA_964582975.1. Taxonomy (GTDB): domain Bacteria; phylum Bipolaricaulota; class Bipolaricaulia; order UBA7950; family UBA9294; genus CAZDDA01. The sequence continues at coordinate 5,924 of CAZOUO010000067.1, forward strand.
GATTTTCCTAATGCGCGATGTCGTTGGTTCGTCCTTGTTCCAGCCAAGTCGTAGGGACCAAATCGCGAGACGTATCAGATGCCCAAAAGTGATGCATCTGATGTCACCGGAAGTCGGCATGATATTTCCAACCCTGAGGTGATCAAGGTCCTCTGACACGATCCTGGCAACTCCATCTGGAGAATCCGCCAGCCATTTTCTTTGCATTGCTCCTGTTGAGCGACAGACGAACACGGTATCGATAATGGAGGAAGATGTTCCATTTATATGTATGGATGCGCCCATTTCTGCCGGACAAGGAAGCGAAGCCGAACAGGTCAATCCTGCATCAAGAACCGCGACACCGACAGGATAGTACGCCTCGATGTTGTTGTGATGGTATGTGAATACAAGTGGTGCACCAGGTTTCAGGGCTTTCGACATGCGCTGAAAGACAGCGGAAAGTCCTTCCGTGAAATGAGGCAAACCACGGCCCATATCCACGTTACCAGTCAACTCATTAGGATGCCGGGTTGAGACAACACTGAACTCCCTAATTGTCTGACCGATCAACCGACGAAGCCAGACATAGCAAAAGTCCATAAGTTCAGCATACTGGACATTGCCAAAATAGGGAGGATCAGTGAACACGGCATCCAATGCCGCTTTGGGAAGCTCGGCTGTCGCAGCGTCTTGGCATGAGAGATTGACCGTGCGTATCGCGTTAGAAACAGAACCATTTCGATAATCTCCGATCCATTCTCCTCTTATTGGAATCACTTTCTTTTTGCGTCCTTGATACATCACTTCGAACGGATTGTCACAATACGCTTTTGCCTTCTTGAATTTCGCGATTATGTTGGCCCACCCACCACTACCGATGCACATATATCGTTCAGACTCTCTAATTCCCAGCAAATTGGATTCACACTGTATTAATCCTACTGGAAAGCCGTGCACAGAGAAAATGTCGAGCGATTTCAACGCCCTCGTGTCGTATCGACACAACATATTCTGGTAGCGGAGCAAATCGGATAGGTTAGTTGCTAGTGCATTGCGTACTCGTTCGTTTTCTTCTCTGACTATGATACGCGCGGAGAGTTCCAGGCCAAAAAGTTGGCGAGAGTTGAACATTTCCCGGTAGCGTTTGTAACCCCAGCGGTGCAGCCGATTTGTTTCGTCCCCGCTTGGTATCTCGTCGTCAGGGACATACTTCGCACGCATTCTTTCCCATCTTCTTTCTGCCTCAGCAACCCGTTCGATGTCCTGAGGATCTGGTTTCTTGAAGAACCTTCCAATGTGGGCAGGTTTGCAGGTTGCGCAGTGGTATTCGATGGCAAAAAGCCGATGACGTGGCGGGCCGAACTCGCTCTCAGGAAAGAGATTGTCGGCCCCACACGCAGGGCATGTGCAGTGACTCCGTTTCGCCGGCCCGTCAAGGAGTAGGCGCGCAGAGCATTGACTGCACTTTCCTAGATGGCTCCTGCCATCGACCTCCGTCAACTCACCGCAGGCGGGACACACGAAGACGTTCTTCGGATGTCTAGAGTCAGCAGCAACAAGATATCCGGGAAACAGATCTATCTCTTCCCCGCATTCCCGGCACTGCTTCACTTTCACCCAGAGAAAGTACTTTACGTGTGCCTCTTCTGAGCCACAAATACGGCAGCGCGTTCTGTATAGGTGCCCAATTTGATCTTCAAGGATTTGGCGCAGAGACTCAGCTGATTCCGTATATACGTCAAGGTTTAGATGTTCAATCTCCTGTTTGACGATCCAGTAGGACATCGGGTTTATATCAAATCCCGTGACATCGCATCCAATGCGGTTGGCCTCAAGAATCGGTGTCCCACCTCCCATAAACGGGTCTGCAACATGGCGCCCTGAGCAGTCGTTCGATTTGTAGAATACTTGACGCAGTGACTGATTCGAGAACTCGGACAGAAGCAAGCCGCGGAAGAGAGTCCCTGGACGCCGGGCAAACCACTTATGCACTGCAATGACGGGCCGGTAGTTCTGCTGGATCTGCTTTTCCCGAAGAGCTAGGTCTGCGATAAGCGGTATGTCAAAGTGCTTTTCTATCATGCTCTTTGTACTAACACCCCTCTCTTCCTCAGTATGGCTAGTGCGCAGGCCAGTAGCATGTCCAAGTGGCTTTCAGTGATGTCATATAGATCTGTGCATCTATTGCAATGTGTTGTATAACACTACATATTGACACGTGTGCTCCGACGTATCATCCTACACCTATGAAGCTCATAGGGCAAGTCCGCGAGAAGCACCAAACGAAGCACCAGTTGCTCCGAGCCCTCGTGCTGGATAAACGCACTCTCGAGGCTAGCTACAGCTAGTGAGTGCGCCGCTCATCCCCGCGCGCGACGACGGCGAACCCGCCAGATGATGAAGAGGGCGACGAGGCTGAGCGCGGCCATCGTGGACGCGAAGACGACCCAGGTCGGGTTGACAACCTGGGCGGCGCGGTACGCGGGGCGGACGTCGAAGTGGGGCCATGGGCCGACGTCGCCGAGGGCGTAGATTAGGACCCGCACGGCGTGAACGATCACCGCGGCGGCGGTGAACCGGAGGGGGAGCCGCGCCCGCTGCTCGGACCCGCCGATCCACCACCAGATCGCACTAAGGAAGGTTCCGACGTTCAACAGGAACTCGAGGACGAGGAGCGCCGAGACCCACCAGACGAGCATGTGCAGCGAGCCGTCGGTCAGCATAACGATCGTGCGGAAGAGCAGGATCCAGATCCCGAGCCCAACGAGCGTCGCGTAGGTGCGTTGTCGATTCCAGATCAGACGGCTCATGATCTTTCGCAAGTGCCTCGGCTAACCCTCGCCCGCCAGCACCTTCTTCACGTGCGGGATGAGGCCGCCGTCCTCGAGGATGGCGAGGACTTCATGCGGCAGCGCTGGAAAGTGATATTCGTTACCTTGGTGGTGCACGATGCCGCTGCCGAAGTCGATCGAGACGGTGTCGTCCTTGTTCATCGCATCGGTTCCCTTCTGTAGTTCGATCACCGGCAGGCCGTTGTTGATCGCGTTTCGGAAGAAGATACGCGAGAAGGATTTTGCGACCACAGCCGCGACACCCGCAGCTTTGAGGCAGGTCGCGGCCTGCTCGCGCGAAGAGCCGCAGCCAAAATTCTTTCCGCCAACGATGATGTCGCCTTTTTGCACCTGTTTCGCGAACGTCGGGTCGAGGTCCTCCATCGCGTGCTGCGCCATCTCCTCGGGCTCCATCGGCTGGTAGGTGTACTTACCGGGAAAGATCACGTCGGTGTTCACGTCGTCGCCGTACTTCCAAATCTTGCCCTCGATCTTGTGGGGCTCCTGGGATCGGTCAGCGCTACGCAGTGCGCCGAGCCGGCGACCGTCGCGGGAGAGGCGAGATAGATCTCCGCCTCAGCGGAGCCCATCCGGCCCTTGAAGTTGCGGTTCGCCGTGGACAGGCACACTTCGCCCGGGGCAAGGACGCCTTGGTGCGCACCGAGGCACGGCCCGCAGCCGGGGTTGAGCAGCATCGCGCCGGCCTTGACGAAGACGTCGATCAGGCCTTCGGCAAGCGCCTGGACCAAGACCTCCTGCGAGGCGGGAAGGACGAGCATCCGCACGTCCTTGGCGAGGGCCTTGCCGTCGAGGATTTGTGTAGCCAGCCGTAGGTCCTCCAGACGGCCATTGGTGCAGGTGCCGAGCAGCGCCTGGTCGATCTTCGTGCCCGCTACTTCTTCCACAGAGACGACGTTGTCCACGGTGTGGGGTTTGGCCACCTGCGGGGTGAGCGAGGAGGCATCAAATTCGAGGACCGTCTCGTACTCCGCGTCGGCGTCGGGGAAGACCGGCGCGTAGTCGGTGACCGCACGTGGCTCAAGATACTCAAAGGTCTTGTCGTCGGGGAGGCAGACTCCGTTCTTCGCGCCCATCTCGATCGCCATGTTGCAGAGCACCATCCGCGAGGCGAGACTCATCGCCTCGATCGCCTCGCCGGTGTACTCGACCGACTTGTACAGCGCGCCGTCGGCGCCAATGTCGCCGATGATCCACAGGATCAGGTCCTTGGAAGTCACGGGCTCTTCGAGTCGGCCCGAGACGACGATCTTGAAGCTCGCCGGCGTTTTGAGCCAGATCTTGGAGGTCGCGTACAACACCGCCATCTCCGAGCGGCCGATGCCGGCGGAGAACGCACCGAACGCGCCGTAGGTGGTGGTGTGAGAATCCGATCCCAGGATCAGCTTGCCGGGCAGGGCGAATCCTTTTTCGGGGAGGACCTGGTGGCAGATGCCGACTCCGGCGTCGTAGAAGTGCTCAATTCCCTGCTTGCGCACGAATTCGCGGATCTCCTTGTGTCCTTGGGCGTACTTCTCCGTTGCTGCAGGCACGGTGTGGTCGAGGATGACCACGAACCGCTGCGGATTCTTGACCTTCTCCACGCCGATCTTGGCGAACGTCTTGGCGATGGCGGCGGTGTTGTCGTGCGACATACAGTAATCGGGCTCGATCTCCACGATCTGGCCCACTGCTATGTCATTGAGTCCCGCCTTGTGGGCGAGCACCTTCTGGGCAAAGGTCATTCCCATAGCAATTACTCCTCGATCGGGTCGAAATTCATGAAGTCGGCGTAATGGAGGATGATCGCCTCCGGCGTCCGCTTGTAGGAATCTCCTTCCTTCGAATGCGTGCCGATGATGTGCAATACCTCAGCGGGAAGACCCAGCTCAGTGGCGAGGGCAACGCCTGAGAAGGGATGGCGCACGAGCTTGCCCTCCTTCGTCTTGCGGAACGTGCCGTCGACCTCCTCCATCTCGAGGAGCTTTCCCACGTCGTGCAGCAGTGCGCCAGCGAGAAGGATGTCCCGATCGAGTTTCAGCGTCTGGCCGTGGTAGATCTCGTCGAACGTCTCTGCCACAGCGAGACAGATCTTGGTCACGCTGCGCACGTGCTGGGCGAAGTTGAGGGTCACCTTCTTGGCCAGGGTGAAGGGCATTCGTTCGATGTCCTTCGTTTCCCAGCCGCCGCGGGTAAGGGCCGCCTCCCAAGTGGCAACCACCTTGTCCCGAAGTTCCACGTCCTCGATCAGGTCAATCTCCGGCAGAATTGCACGTATCTCGTCTTTTACTCCCATCCGACGACCCTCCTTACGGTGTCGATCACGGTCCCGTCCCGCCATTCGATCAGGGCGATGAGCTCATCGCCGAAGATCGGTCGCCCCGGTGGCTGGGTGAGCCTATCCGCCTCCGCCTTGATCTCCGCCAGCTCGCGCACCGGGAGCCCGGCCTCGCGGAACCTTTCGTTGAGATCTTCTCGTTGGGGGTTGACAGCAATTCCGCGCTCGGTCACGATGACGTCAATCACTTCACCTGGTGTGGTCACCGTGGTCACGCGATCGACAATGACTGGCAGCCGGCCACGCAGTGTGGGGATGGTGATCAACGTCATTTTCGCTCCAGAAGAAACATCCTGGTGCCCACCGATGCCGTGAAGAAGCTGGCCATCGGAGTGGGTGTTGACGTTGACGTTGAAATCGAGATCAACTTCGGTTGCCCCGAGAAACGCTGCGTCGAGCATGTACGTGGAACAGCCACGCGAGTCGTAGTTCGCGTAGTGTCCGGGATCAAAGATGACGTGATTCGGATCCTCGCGAAGCGAGGCGATCGCCTCGGTATCGAAGGCCTGTCCATCAAGAATGACTCGCACAAGTCCTCGGCGAAGGATGTCCACCAACAGGCTCGTTCCACCCCCCATGGCGAAGCTTCCCACGATCCCTGCCTGCGCCATCTCCTCTCCAATGAACTTCGTGGCGGCAAGCGAGATGCCGCCTGCGCCGCCCTGGAAGCTGAACCCGTCTTTGAGATACCCAGAAGCTTTGACCGCCTCTACGGCCAGTGAAGCGATCCGAAGGCGCGTCGGTGAGCGCGTGATCTTGAGCGTCCCCGAGGCGATGCTCTCCGGGTCGCCGATCTCATCCACCTTCACGACGTAATCCGTCCACCCCTGTTGGATCTCGAACGGACAGACCGGATAGGGTGCTAGGTCATTGGTGACCACAACTGTCTTTTTGGCGTACAAAGCATCGACCACACAAAAGGAGATCGGGCCGCACGGCGTCTTTCCGTGGATCCCAGTGGCGTTCCCATAGAGGTCAGCCTGGGAG
>CAZOUO010000068.1:0-11963 GCA_964582975.1 uncultured Thermotogae bacterium
GCATCTCAACCTTCGGTATTGTCAGGGATCTCCTCCAGGGTGTCTTCGATCTCTTTCTCCATGTCAGTTGCGTCAATTCCACCGAAGGCGATGGTAAGTCCGAAAAACGGGCCGGACAGTTCAAGAGCCGGTCCTTCGATCTCCTGGCCACCCTCTTCCCAGCTCCCCGCTAGGGTGAATAGGTACCCAAGGTGAACCTCGAAGCCCAGCCAGCGCAATGGCTGAACCTGAAAGCTCACGTACGGCTCCGCTGCAAAGAACCCTTGGCTGAGCGTCGTGGTAGTTGGATCCGCAACAGCATCCTCAAAGCTCTCGGGAATCCGCTCACGTAGCTTCAGATCGAGGCCACCGCCGCCGAGGACCACACCGATCAAAAGCAGCGATCGGTCGTTGCCGCCGACAACATAGGCGATGTCCATCCCGCCAAAACCGAGCGACAATTCGGCCTTCTTGCCAGCACGAATGGACGTGACCGAACCGCCCCATCCGCTACCCCCGAAAGAGAATCCTCCGATTACTCCGCTACCACCGCCGCCACCGAACGTAACCATCCGCTCGGGAAGTGGGCCGTAGCCGTTTGCCGCGAGGATGCCGTTTATGCTGTCCGCCTCATCCTCGCTGCCCAGCTCGACGGTGAACAGGCCGATCAGCGGTCCACCAAAACCGAAGCCCATAACGGGCTTGTCCAACTTCTCGTCATCTGCCAGTCCCACAAACGGGAAGAGGCAGAGCAAGGCAACGATTACCAGTATCCGGACTGTGCGCATGTTCCCCTCCTTCTAAGATGCTATCGGCTACCCCTCATGGGCGCAAAAACAAAAGCCTAGTCATGCGGGAGCGTGATCGTCTCGCTGACCGTCGCTGAGACCTTTCCGGGCTCTCCCGCCCGTCGCGGCTTCTCCTGTACGGCGAGAGCGACTGTGTACTCACCTTCAAAGGGATACTTGACGGTGATGATCGGTTGAGACACAGTGTCTGTCGTAAAACCCTGGGGGTAATATTCCACGCCGTCTTCGAAGTCTCCAAAGGTCCACATGTACGCCTCGATCTCGTCACCGTCCGGGCTGGATGACGCTGAAGCGTCCAACTTAACGACGAGCGGCTCATTTTCCACGGTATTGTAATTGACGGTGAACGCCGCCTCCGGGGGAAGGTTGGGAAACAGGAAGCATCCTCCCACAGCGAGCGCACTGAGGAGGACCAGAACAAATCCATATTTTCGTAAATTTCTCATGAGACCACCTCCTGGTCCTATCCTAGCATGAAAGATGCTAGACTGTAAAGCCTACCCTGTTTGTGGAATGAACCGGCCCCAACCTTCCTCGCCGGAGAACCTCCCACCGTCGAACACAACGCGGCCGCGGGAGAGCGTCATCACAGGGCAGCCGACGACCTTGTGCCCCTGGTAGGGATTGAAGTCGGTGCGCATGTGGAGCGTGTCGGCAGAGATCGTCCACCTACGAGCTGGGTCGATCAGAACAAGATCGGCGTCCGAGCCGACGGCGATGGCCCCCTTGCGGGGATAGATCCCCAGTGCCTTGGCCGGACCGGCGCTCGAGAGCTTCACCAGTTGCTCAAGGGAGATCCGATGCTGGGTAACCCCCTCGCTGAGCAGCAAAGGAAGGAGGATCTCCACACCGGGAAGCCCGTAGGGAAGATCGAGAAACGAACCGGTCCAACGTTTCTGATCGCGGGTGAACGGGCAGTGATCGGTCGCGACCATATCAATGGCGGCGGTAGATAAGCCCTCCCACAGCGCCTGGCAATCGATCTGTGACCGTAGCGGCGGCGTCGCCGTGTACAGGTGCCCATCGGATTCGGCATACGCCGTTTCGTCGAGCAGGAGGTACTGCGGGCAGGTCTCGGCGGTGATTCTCCCACCTGCGGTCCGAGCGGCGAGCACGGCGTTCAAGCCAAGCTTGGAGGAGACGTGAGCGATACGGAGGGGGATTCCATTATGCTTAGCAATGATCGCAGCGCGAGTGATTGCCTCCGCTTCACAAATGGCGGGACGGGAGCGAGGAAGGGAGCTAATGTCGAGTTTCCCTTTTGCTTCAAAGCCATCGGTTAAGGAGTTAATGATCGCGTCGTTCTCCGCGTGGACCATCGCTTTCCCGCCGCGGCGAGCGAGCGCCGCGAAGGCGTGATAGAGAACGCCATCGTCGCTCATCCGCCCGGAGCGGGAGTAGGTCATGTAGAACTTGAACGTGTGTACCCCAAGGGCGATGGCCTCGGCAAACTCCGATTCATCTCCCGGCTGCCAGCCGACCACTTCGCCGTGCAGGGTGTAGTCGATCGCCGCTTTGGCGGCGGTTTCCAGACGGGCCTCGATCTCCTCGGGAAGGGATGTCTCGGGTGTCCCGACCGAGAAATCGGCGATCGTGGTGACGCCGCCGCAGGCAGCAGCGATCGTGCCCGAGAGGAAATCGTCGCTCGATCGGCTTCCGCGTACGGGAAGCGCCATGTGGGTATGAGCGTCGATGGCGCCGGGGAGAACGAGCAGGCCGGTTGCGTCGATCTCCCGTTTGCCGGAAAGCTCTGGGGCAAGAGAGCAGATCGTCTCCCCCTCGATGCCGACATCCATCCTACTGACGCCGGTTGGGGTGACAACAGTGCCGCCCTTGATGACGAGATCAAGCACGGAGAGTCTCTTCCAAGAGGCGGGCAAGGAGATCCGCAACCACTGCGCGTCGGTAGGTGGCACTGGCGCGGATGTCGTCGATCGGGGAAACCGATTGCGCGGCAAGTTCCCGCACCTCCGCGATGAGCGCTTCGGTCAACCGTTCGCCGTTCAGGCGCGTTTCCACCAGTCTTAACCGTAGCGGCGTAGGAGCCACTGAGCCGGCGGCAAGACGGATCTCCTCGACCGTCCCAGCCTGCACCCACAGCAGCGATCCCAGGGACGCGATGGCAATGGTCAGTGCCTTGCGCCGGCCCACTTTGTGGAAGAACGGCGTGAATTGGACGTTGGGAATGGGGATCGACAGCGCGCGAAGGAATTCGCCCGTTGCCAAGGCGGTCTTTCCGGGACCGAGAAAGAACGTCTCAACGGGCAGTTGTCGCTCTCCCTGCGATCCCTCAAGGATGACCTCCGCCTCGTACAGAAGGAGCGGGATCGCACTGTCCGCCGCCGGCGAACCGTTGATCACATTTCCGCCGAGTGTCCCGCGATTGCGGATCTGGACCGCGCCGAGTTTACCAAGAACGATCGAAAGCAGCGGCAGGTGCTCCCTGATGACGTCTGAAGCGAGGAGTTCGCTTTCCGTCACGGCAGCGCCGATTTCGATGCGGCCGTCCATCTTTTGTATTTCACGTAGCGAATCAAGTTCGGAGACGTCGAGCAAGAGCTTCGGTGACACGAGCCCACTGCGCATCTTCACCAGCAGGTCGGTTCCGCCACAGAGGATCATCGCCCCGGGTTGGTCCAAGTGCGCCAACAGCTCTTCGGTTGAGTTAACCTTCAAGTATTGCAGGCTCATACTTCTCTTCTTCTTCGCGAAGGTCTTCCGGCCGGTCGATGTCGCGGATGGCACCGGGGTCGTCAACCTCAACCAAGACGAGCTCCTCTGCGTGCGTACTGATGTATCGCCGCGCGCCCACATTCCCTGTCAATGTCGGCACGAGCTCACGGAAGCAAGAACGATGAAGGAAGACCGGAAAGCCTCGTTGCCCCCGGTGACTCGGAGCGGCAATCCGCGCGCCCTGCTCCGCCCGTTTCATCACCGCGCGAATCGTCTCTTCGCTCACGGTCGGCATGTCGGCGTGGAAGATGAGGATTCCATCCGCAGTGGGGGAGACCGACTCGATCCCGCGGATCAGGGAGCCGGCCATTCCGGTTTCGTAACCAGGGTTTAGGACCACCCGGCAGCCGCTGAAATCAACTTGGGCTTGGACCGTCTCGGCGGCGTGGCCGAGCACGACGATGATCGTCTCGACCCCGGCGTTCCGGATCGACCGGATCACGCGGCCCAGCGCCGGCTCGCCGTTGATCGGGACGAGCGGCTTGATCGTCCCCAGACGCTCTCCCTTTCCTGCGGCAAGAACGATCGCCTCGATCATCTCTCCTCCCGCATCCGTTCCGCCGCAGCGCGCACGGCTTCGACGATCTTGGTGTAGCCGGTACAGCGGCACAGGTTCCCCTCCAGCGCGGTGAGGATCTCCTCGTCGCTCGGATCCGGGTTCTCCTCCAGGAGCGCAACGGTCGACATGATGAACCCGGGGGTGCAGAAGCCGCATTGGACGCCGCCTTTCTCCACGAACGCCCGCTGAATCGGATGCAACGTCTCGCCGCAAGCGAGCCCTTCGACGGTGAGGACCGATTTTCCGTCGACCTGAGGGGCGAGCACGAGGCAGGAATTGACCGCGCGTCCATCGACGAGTACGGTACAGGCACCGCACTCGCCCTCGCCGCAGCCCTCCTTGGTGCCGGTGAGGGCGAGATTCTCGCGCAATAGGTCCAAAAGACGTGTCCGCGTGTCGGTCTCGCGTTCGACGTGCCTTCCGTTGACGGTGAATCGGATCTTCATAGCTTCTCAGCCACCGCCTCAAGCGACGGCTCCACGTGAACGGGAGCTTCCACGATTTTGCGTGCAGCGGCAACGTCCTTGAGACCATTTCCGGTGACCATCGCCGCGATCCTCTTTCCGTCGAGTTCTCCCGTGTCGGCCAATTTTACCACGCCGGCAAACGCAGCGGCACCGGCCGGTTCGGCAAAGACACCGGTCCGTTTCGCCAGAACAGCGATCGCTTCTGTGATCTGCTCATCGCTCACCGTCACGAAGTCCCCACCGTTTCTTGCCACATAGGTGACCGCTTTGACGATGTCGCGCGGCTTGCCGACGCAGATGCTGTCAGCGACCGTCTGCGCCGCGACGTCTTCGATGACGACCTTGCTTCCGTCGTAGCGCTCGAAGGCCCTGGCAATCGGGGCCGCGCCTTCCGCCTGCACGCCGATGACCGCAGGAAGCCGGTCGATCAGCCCGAGGCGTTCCAGCTCGTCGAACCCCTTACAGAGACCGCTGATCACCGAGCCGTCTCCGACCCCGACAAGGACAACGTCCGGCACCTCCCAGCCGAGCTGCTCGGCGAGCTCGAGGGCGCCGGTCTTCTTCCCCTCGCCCAGGTACGGGTTGACCGCGGCCGATCGGTTGTACCAGCCGAAGGTCGCGGCCGCCTCGGCGGCGAGGTCGTAGGCAACGTCGTAGGAGCCATTCACCAGGAAGACCTTGGCCCCGTAGATGAGCAGCTGGGCGACCTTTGCCTCCGGGGCGGTCCGGGGCACGAAGATGATCGTTTCAAGATCCGTTGCGGCGGCAAAACCGGCGAGCGAGCTCGCCGCGTTTCCCGTGGAGGCGCACGTCACGACCTTTCTCCCCTTCTCTTGAGCCTTGATAACCACAACGGAACTGGCCCGATCCTTGTACGACGCGGTCGGGTTTTGGCCGTCGTCCTTGATGTGAAGCGCCTTCAGACCGTATTCCGAGGCCAGATCGGAAAACGCATACAGGGGTGTCCAACCGACCCGAAGCGGCTGGACGAAGCGGCGATCTTCGATCGGGAGAAGAGGCAGGTAGCGCCACATCGAACGCTCCTGCTCGCCACTGAAATACGTTCTGGTGAGCGTGCCCTTGAGCGCCTCGTAATCGTAGAGCACCTCGAGCGTACCTCGTCGGGGCCCACACGCCGGGCAGGTGTACTCGAGTGCATCCGGCGCATACTCCTTCCCGCAGCCGACACAGCGCAACGTTACGATCTGGCCCATTCGTCAGTATCTCCTTGCAACGCAACCGCATCATAATACCAGAATTCCGGAGACGCGTACCATAATCCCGGGGTCAAAGCAGCGTTGGGCAGGTTCGAAAGCCAGACGGGCTTCATACCCCGACTTCACAAGAATAGATCATCAAGAGGGCGGTGTACCTCGATAGCGGCACGAATAATGCGCTCTGTGGTTCGGGTTCGATTTCCTCGTTCTCTCATCTTAGGCCCTCTGTGCTCTCGTGCTTACTGTTTGAAAGGGAGCAACCACGGTTAAGCGCGTTCAACGGGAAATAACGCAAGAAGCCCAAGGCCGCTTCAGTTGTCCGCACAATGCGATTGGGATAGGATCTTCTAGTTAAGACCTGAACCGGTTAGCGAAGGAGCGGCATGTGGCAGGTATTGTGAAACAAGCGATTTCGCCAAGCGTACCGAGGGAAAACCGCGTTGCCGCTTCTGTGCGGACCGAGGAGGACAGATGAAGGACCTAGTCTTCGTCAGCGGCGTGCAGAAGGAGTTGGCGCCCGAGCGTCAGGCGATGCGCGACTTCGTCCGGAACGATGCGCTTCTGGGCAAGTACTTCGATGTGTTCCTGTTCGAGGAACTGCCGGCGAGGGATCGCAGAGCGGACAAACTCTACTTCGACTATGTCGATCGGAGCGCGGTCTACCTTGGCATCTTTGGGAGCGAGTATGGCTGGGAGGATGCTGAGGGCATTTCGCTGACCGAGCGAGAATTTGACCGGGCTACCAAAAAAGGGAAGAAGCGCCTTATCTATGTGAAGGGCTCAAGCGACAAAGGACGTCATCCGAAAATGATGGCCCTCATTCGTAAGGCGGAACGGCAGCTTGTCCGACGCAGGTTCCGCGATGTCGCCGATCTGATCGGGCACGTGTACGCTAGCCTCATAGAGTACTTAGAAGAGCGAGGCATTCTGACATCCCGGCCACTCGACGCGGCGTCGAGCCTCGATGCCTCCCTCGATGAGATCTCTCCGGAGCGCGTCCGCTGGTTTCTCGAACGTGCAAGAGTGGAAAGGGACTATGCAGTCGATCCAAGCTCCTCGGTCCTCCGTGCGCTGACCCATCTGAATCTCATGGATGCAGACCGCCCTTCGAACGCAGCGATCCTGCTCTTTGGGACGAACCCTCAACGTCGATTTCCCACAGCAGAAACGAAGTGCCTTCACTTCCACGGAACTGAAGTTCGAAAACCGATCCCCTCGTATCAACTCTACAAGGGCGACGTATTGGAGCAGGTGGATCAGGCGGTGGACTTCGTGCTTTCGAAACTGAATCGTTCGGTCGGCACACGCGATCAAGGCCCAACGGCTCCGGTGGCGTATGAAATCCCTAAGGACGTCGTTGCCGAAGCCGTTGTCAACGCCGTCGTTCATCGCGACTACGCCTCGCATGCGGGGACGCAGGTCTGTGTATTTGCAGACCGTGTTGAAGTCTGGAACCCGGGCGCGTTGCCTGCGGGTCTCACCTTGGAGAAGCTACGAACAGAACATCCCTCCATTCCTCGAAACCCGTTGCTCGCCGACGCTCTCTTCCTGGCACACTACATTGAAAAGGCGGGAACCGGCACGCTCGACATGATCGATGGCTGCCGCGAGGTGGGTCTTCCAGAGCCCGAGTTCCGGGAGGATGGCGATCATTTCGTCCTTACCCTGTGGCGAGACTGGCTGACGGACGCTTTCATCGACGGACTAGGTTTGAATGAAAGACAGAAACAGGGGTTGACCCAGCTTCGGAAGGAAGGGCGCATCCGGAGCTCCGATTACCAGACACTGACTGGCAGTAGCCGGCAGACGGCAACGCGTGATCTTAATGACCTTGTTCGGAAGGGCGTGATTCTACGCGTTGGTGCAGGCCGAGGGGCTCACTACGTGAAGGCAAAAGAAATGCCTCAGAAATGACTCATATGCCTCAAGAGAGCGGGAGAAGGAATGCCTCAGGAATGACCCAAATGCCCCATCTATGGGTTGTTGGAGATAGCGGGCTTGCGCGGGGTCGCGTCTTGCAAATGAACACCGCGGTGAATCCCGAGGACGCATACCACAATTCCTCAAGGAGAAGCTGAAGTCGGGGCTGTGTCTCTCGAATTCCTGCACTATACTAAGAGATGACAGGAATAGAGTTGACATCCGTCGCGCTTCGACATACTATGTTGCGGAGTTGCACCATGATCATTGTTAGGCGGCGCAAAACGCCTATCGAAGAGGGGAATCTAAAGGCTGAGGTGGGCAGCATTTCTTATCTCTGGGAGGGTGGTCATGAGGGTAAGTGAGATCGAGAATGACCAAGAGTTGCAGCGAATACTTTGGGCATGTTACAAGTACTGGCAGGGCCAGTCGTTGCCGGGCGAGAGAGCGATTTGCTACAATTGGGTTCTTAGGCCCTATGAGGATAGATTTGGCGTCAAGTTTCACCAGGCCCGGTTGCGTCGTCTGAAAACGCCTGGACTTCTGGAGCAGGAAGAGACTTCGAGGGCTGGACACAGGCGCTATTACAGAATAGTAGATCCTGATCGAGTGCGTGCTCTCTTGCGGAAATGGGATCTGTTTCAGGAGTCATAGTTTGTTCTGATTCGCCGCTCAACAACTCACTGCGGGAATCCCGGGGACGCATACCATAATTCCTCAAGGAGCAGCCTGAGACAAGATCTATGGCCTTTGAATTCACAGGAATGGAGTTGACTCCCTCCGCTCTTCGACATACTATAGCTGCAGAGCTGCAATAATCATTGTGAGGCGCTTCAAGAAGTAAGGAGACAATCTTACTTCCATGGGGAAGCACGAAAAGCTAATGGAGAGGATCCTTCGGGGCGAGTCAGACGCGAATATTCCGTTTGACGATCTCCGAAGCGTGCTTGTGCGCCTGGGTTTCGACGAACGAGTACGCGGGAGCCATCACCTCTATCGGAAAGAAGGCGTTGAGGAAAAGATCAACCTGCAACGCGGAGGCAGTAAGGCAAAGCCATATCAGGTCCGGCAGGTTCGAACTGTTATTCTGAAATACCGTCTGGCGGGTGAAGAGTGATGCACAAGTACGAGACCATTATCTATTGGAGTGACGAAGATCAAGCTTTTATCGCTGAGGTGCCGGAGCTTCCAGGTTGTATTACGCACGGCGTGTCACCGGATGAAGCGCTTTCGAATGCGAAAGAGGCCATCCAGCTTTGGCTTGACACTGCTCGGGAATTTGGTGATCCGATTCCAGAACCAAAGGGGCGTCGCCTGATTTATGCTTAGGACGCCTAACACGGCGCTCAACCTGGCTGGTTAGCTTGGAATTCCGGGAACGCGTACCTTATCTCCGTAGATTGAACGCTCGGGGATTTCAGATTATCACACGGCGGGGAAACCCCGTCGGGGACAAGCCTCGACGCTACGAAACAACTTTTCTAAGCGGTCTTTTTCCTGTAGCGGCGCAGCTTGTCTACGACGTGAGAATCCTGGGAACCTACACCATAATTTCCCAACGAGCAGCCTGAAATGAGTATCCTGGCTCCTTCCAATCAACTCAACATGTCGGCTTTGTCCTGCATTTGCAGCATCGAACCGCGTACGCATCCGCACACGTTATTCTTCCCCGATCAGAAATGACAGACTGGTCTTGATTCCATCGAGGACCACCGCCATCTCCGCGGCTTCCCGCAGTGAGCGCTGTCCAGAAAAGGCTCTCTTTGACGACATCTCTTGGATCTCGAAATCCGAGGACATTGTAAGAGAAACGTGATCGTCTTCGAACGCGAGACTGTCTTCCTCGACCGCAAGCCGCGACTCGCGGCCGTCTTCTCGCCGCCGGATGGTGGATCCCTCGACAAAGAAGGCGTTGCTCTCTTCCGACCTGAACGCCGTTTCATTTAAGAAAAGCCGGGGCTTCTCCAGGTAGGGCTTGCCCTGGTGGACGCAGAACGTGGCGCAGTTGCCACACTCGTTGCAGAGATCGTCTACGTGGATGATCTGCCGGGATTGCCTCACCGAGAAGGGTTCTTTTCCGACGATTCGCAGGCCGCCGTTTTCACAGACGAGCACGGGAAGCGACAGGCTCAGCGGTGAGACGAAGACCGTGTAGTTGGCCCGATTGGGACAGACCTCGACGCACTTGTCGCAGAACGTGGAGCACTGCAGGCAACGGCTGGCCTCTTTTCGCGCGGCCTCTTGGCTCAAGGGTTGCTCGATGAGGTCAAACCCTGCGCGCTTGTCGCTTGGAAGCCGATCCGGTGTGTGCTGCGCTTCTCGTCCGGCGCGGACGCGTTTTGTTTGGAAGATCTCCTGTTGGGAAAGGGCCGGGAGCTTTACGGGAACTGCGGCAAACGGAATGCCGAATCCCCGGCAGATCGCCGCGGCGGCGCGTCTCCCATCAGCGCAGGCCTCGATGATGATCGCCGGGCCGCGAGCGGCGTCCCCTCCGGCGTACACACCGGCCGCGTCCGTCAGCCCGGTCTCCGGATCGACCGGGATCGATCCGCGCGCGTCCAGAGAGACGGTGCTGCCATCGAGGAAGGAGACGTCGGGACGTTGGCCGATCGCCACGATGATCGAATCGGCCTGGATCTGAAACTCGCTTGCCTCTATGGGAAGAGGCTTCCTACGGCCGTCGGCCTCGGGCTCGCCGAGCCGATTGCGCACGCATTCCAGCCCCACTACCCGGCCGTCCTTGCGGATGACCCGCTTTGGAGAGACAAGCTCTTTCAAGACGTTCCCTTCTTCCAGCAGGTCCGCCAGTTCTTCTTTTTCGGCGGGCATCTCGGCCCGGGTCCGGCGGTAGAGGACCGCAACCGGGTTGCCGGTGAGCCGCTGGGCGGTTCTGGCGGCGTCCATCGCGGTGTTGCCACCGCCGATCACCAAAACGTTAGAGCCTAAGTCCGGCTTTTCACCGCGCGCTACTTGTTCCAAGAAGGAGAGAGCGCCGAAGACGCCTTCGGCGTCCATCCCCTCGATGGGAAGTTTTGCGTCCTTTTGGAAACCACACGCCACGTACACCGCGTCAAAGCCTGCCTTTAGCAGGTCCTCCGGCGGCGAGGTGATGGGATGGGAGAGCTCGAGGTTCACACCCAGCCTGAGAATGCGGTCGATGTCCTTTTGTACCACAGCCTGGGGAAGTCGGAAGGAAGGGGCGATCGCCAACATGCCACCCGCCCTCTCCTTGGCCTCAAACACGGTGACCTGAACGCCGCTCAAGGCAAGGAAGCAGGCGGCGGCCAATCCCGAAGGCCCGCTGCCGATGATCGCCACCTTGTATTCGGTCTTTTCAACCGCGGGCATGGTGACCTGCCCATTTTCGACGGCAAAGCGTTTCAGCACCCGAATCGCTACAGGGTCGTCGTAATTGTTTCGGGTGCAGCGAGTCTGGCAAAGATGGGTGCACACGTGGCCGGTCACCGCTGGAAGCGGATTGCGGGAAAGGATGACGGCCAGTGCGTCGTTGTATGCCCTTTGTGCAATCAGCCACGCGTACTCCGGGACGTCTTGACAGACCGCACACTGCTCGACGCAGGGAGCGGCAATACAGTCGAAAAGATCAAGCTCGGAGTCAACTTTTGGCAGACCATAAGGGTGGTAGCCCTTCTTGTAACGGGGATCGTCAAGGGCGGAAGTAGCGGCTTGTTCCAGGAAGACCAGTCTGTCCGAAGAAAGCGCCTCCAAACTGGTGGCGCCCCGTGCCCGCATCTCCTGCTCCAGGTTCTCCAGGTATTGGAGGAACCTGGAGTAGCCGCCCGGCTTGAGCAGGTCCGAGACGACCGTAACCGGCCGTGCGCCTGCGGCAAGGAGCGTTGTCACGTTGAGTGCATCCGCCCCGGCGGAGTAGGAGACGTTCAGCGCGCCGTCGAACTGTTGGGCGAGCTTGTGGAACAGGTTGATCGTGATCGGGTAGAGGGCGCGGCCCGACATGTACATCTCGTCGCCGGGAAGGGCGGCCTTGTGGTTTTTCATCGCCAGGGTGTTGCTCAGTTTTACCCCAAAGGTCAGCCTCTGCTTGGCGGCAACGTCCTTCAACGATGTGATCAGCTCGACGGCCCGGTCGTACTGCAGGTCGTGCTCAAATACGTTGTCTGGAATATGAATCTCGTGAAATCCCAGATCGTCGTGGAGAATCCGCAGGACCGTCTCTTTGCCCAGCAACGTGGGATTCAATTTGACGGTGGTGTGTAGCCCTCTTTCCTCGAGGAGGTAGCGGGCGATCCGTTCGATCTCG
>CAZOUO010000069.1:0-3074 GCA_964582975.1 uncultured Thermotogae bacterium
ACGCATTAGGCTCGGTTAAAAATGCCCAAGCGATTGCCTCGCACGCTTCGGCTTGCGCTGAAGAATCGTCTAACTACAACGGGGTTGTCCGTTGTTTTCCTCTTGGTGTTGATCGCTTTGTTGGCTCCGTGGATCGTGCCTTATCCCGAAGATACTGTTGACGCTCATATTAAGGATAGGTTTTTATCACCCAGTTCTCGCCATCTGTTTGGCACCGACGAGCTGGGGCGAGATGTCTTCAGCCGAGTCTTGGTCGGGTCTCGCATCTCGTTGCAGGTCGGAGTGATTGCGATAGGGTTGGCCCTGGCCATCGGAGTCCCGCTGGGAGTCGTGGCCGGTTACGCCGGCGGTGTTCTCGATGAAGCGATCATGCGGATAACGGATGTTTTTTTGAGCTTCCCACCTCTATTGTTGGCGATGGCCATCTCCACGTTGCTGGGTCCGAACCTCATCAATGCGATGATTGCGATCGCCATTGCGTGGTGGCCGTGGTATACGAGACTGCTGCGTAGCGAGGCGATCTCGGTGCGAGAGAGAGATTACGTTCAAGCAGCCAGAGCGATGGGGGCATCACAGAGGAAGATCGTGTTCAAACATGTGCTTCCAAACTGCCTGACCCCGATCATCATCCAGGCGTCGATGGATTTTGGCTCGATCATCCTCACCTCGGCTGCTCTCAGTTTCTTGGGACTGGGTGCGCAACCCCCCACGCCCGAATGGGGATTGATGGTGAGCACAGGCCGCACGTTCTTCCTAACCAATTGGTGGATCGTCACTTTCCCCGGTTTGGCCATCTTCATCGCAGTTTTGTCGTTCAACCTGGTCGGGGACGGCCTGAGAGAGATCCTGGATCCTAAGATGAGAAGGGCTAGAAGATAGGCGAAAGGAGGAGAGACTGGTGCGCGCGTTGAACCAACAGCAATTGGAAGATTTGATTCGTGGCTGCACAATCCTAGGAACTGGCGGGGGCGGGAGTCCCAACCGGGGACTCCAACTCATTCAAAGCGACTTGGCTGCGGGCAGGCAGTTCAAATTGATCGGGCTTGAGGAAGTCCCCGATGACGCATTGGTCGCCTCGCCCTACATGTGCGGCAGCGTCTCCCCGGAAGAGACTGGCAAGTCTGCCGCCCAAACGGATGAGGAAATGGAGTGCTTGGTTGCCTTCAAGGCCCTCGAGGACTAGCTGGGACAACAGTTTTTTGCTGTCGTGGCTACGGAGATCGGGGGTGGCAACACCGCCGTCGCTTTGTCCGTGGCGGCAAAGTGCGGCATCCCGATCGTCGATGCCGATCCTGCTGGCCGCTCCGTCCCCGAGCTGCAGCACACGACGTTCTACATCCAAAGCGTACCCATCGCGCCACTGGCCGTGGCCACTAATAAGGGCGATGTGTTGATCGTAAAAGAAGCCCCCGACGACTTCCGGGCCGAGGCGATCGTCCGCGCCGTCGCGGTAGTGAGCGACAACCGGGCGGGAGTGACCGACCATCCGATTGCCGGGAAGGCCTTGAAGAAGTCGATTGTTCCCAAAACGCTATCCAAGGCACTGGCCATCGGCGAAGCCGTTCGGGAGGCTCGTTCTTCTGGCGATGATCCAGTGCAAGCAGCGGTCAGCGCAGGCAACGGTCATTTCCTATTCAAGGGAGAGGTGAGAAAAGCCGATTGGAAAATTGAGGAAGGGTTCACCATCGGCGAATTGGCCATCTCCGGCCAGGCGGATGACCGCGGCCATCAATACCGGATCTGGTACAAAAACGAGCACATCGTCTCTTGGTTTGACGACAAGTCCGATGTAACCGTGCCAGACCTCATCTGTGTTCTTGATCCAAAGACAGGGGAGGCGATCACGAACCCGAACTGCCAGCAAGGGATGGAGGTAGCGGTCATCGGTTATCCTGCCCCGGCGATGTGGCGCTTACCCAAGGGGCTTGAGGTCTTCGGGCCGAAGCATTTTGGCTACGAGCTGCCATACCGACCGATCGAGGAGAATAGACGATTGGGAGACTAAGGGGATCCTTCACCTGTAACGATCGTCTAAACGCCCACTGGGCGTACGGGGGGAATTGCTTGTTCGTAGCTCCATACCCAGGACTCACGGTCGACCTAGCCGTTCATCTTTTCGCCCGCACCCCGAAAAATCAGTAATGGTCTTGATATAGGATTCGATTCTTACCCATCAGACATCAGGCTGACGTCATCGATTCGGAAAACGGTAAAATTACTGGCGTTCGTGTCTACGAAAAAGTTTATTCTAATTGTTTGCCCCTTAAACTGTGTGGCATCGAAAGTTATTTGCTGGTAGTCATTCCTACGAGATACGCTATGACGATTAGATCGGATAGCAACGGTTTTCAAAAAGTTTCCGTTGGAATCTCGAATGGTTACGTGAAGCCGATCGTAGACGGTGGTTCCAGTTTCCTCCGAAGTGATGTTGTACCAGAAGGTTAGCGTCGCTGAGGTTGCCCCTGAGGGAATAGTTACGGTCTGATACATCCAGCCAACAGCGCCGTTTTTAGAGCTACCTACACTATTAACGCCGCCCGCAGCATAGCCCGGAGGGGTGTGATAATTTGAGAGGTTCGTGCCAGCCCAAAAATCGCCGGCGAGTGTCCATCCGGTTCTGCCCTGAGAAAAACTACCGTTGGTGAGGCGTTCGGTTGGAGCACCTACTACCGTAATAGTTTTGGCTGGGGAGGGTGCTCTGTGCAGCAGGGTCCCTCCTCCGTAGTCCTTCCATACGCCAAACTGGTAGCACCAATCTCCTGTCTCGTCACTGCTGAAGGTGTGAGTCCACTGAACAGTTCGTTGCTCATTCGGATCCAGCGTGTACTGCTTTGTAGAAAAGACGATCGAGGTATCGTAAGGTGAGTTTCCAACTGGCCACACGCTCAACCCCACAGGGAAGGTATGGCGCACGTTGCCTGTGTTGCGGAAGGTGCAGCTGAAGTTGACCTGCCCTTCAACCTGTACTTGCACATCGTTAGGTGGGTTGTAAGTTATAATCTGAGCCTGGGGTTCCACAGGTTGCACTTGGGTGATCTTAACCTGCCCACCCACTGAAGCGGTCTCTCCATCAC
>CAZOUO010000069.1:3174-11904 GCA_964582975.1 uncultured Thermotogae bacterium
CACTCACCTTCCACTCATATCCTGCAATTAGTTTGTCATCCGTGCTTCGGGCAGCGGAGAACTGAACCCTCACTCGCTCCCCCGATAGTATCGACAACTGTAACGTCTGATTCTCGTAGGCGGTCTTCCCCTGCGCCGACATGGAGAACTTCGCTACTGGCAGCTGATTAGTGGGTTGCACTTGGGTAATCTTAACCTGCCCACCCACTGAAGCGGTCTCTCCATCACTGTCTCTCACTGTAAGAAGGATGTCGTAGGTTTGGAACCGATCGAACTCCCAGGAGCAATCGCGCTCCCCGCTGATCCGATTACCACTTACCTTCCACTCGAAACTGGTGATCCGTTTGTCATCCGTACTCCGTGCAGCGGAGAACTGAACCCTCACTCGCTCCCCCGACAGCATCGACAACTGTAACGTCTGATTCTCGTAGGCGGTCTTCCCCTGTGCCGACATGGAGAACTTCGCTGCTGGCGGGTTGGTGATCACGCTGTTGACAGCGATGTATTCATCCATCCATCCGGTGTGGCCAAGGGAAGTTTGTTGGCTTGACTCCTTCCACACGCCGAATACCACGTCCCATTTGCCGCTTGTATCAGGAGTGTAGGACCAGGAGGTGCTCCCCTGTTGACTCTGGTTAAGTGTTATCGGTTTGACCGAGAGGTCGACCGTAGAACCGTTGGGTCTCCTCAGGCTTACTGCTGCGTAGAAAGTCCAGGTAGTGCTGCCAGTGTTTTTGATGGTCACGTTCAGAGTAAGTCGTTCCCCTTGCTCCAGCTGTCTGGGGGTCGCGCCGTAGGTAGTGATCTGAGCATCGGTTGATGTAGGTTCAGTAGTTGTAGCACATACTTGACTACTTCGATTCGACTCGTTACCCGCTTCATCGACAGCGGAAACCCTATAGCAGTAACGTGTGGATGGGGTAAGTCCTGCGTCGCTGTAAGAAGTCCTTCTAACCTCTTTAAGGAAGGCTCCACCGCGGTAGATTCTATAGCCAGTAACGCCAACATGATCTGTTGAGGCGTTCCAAGCGAGGTCGATTTGTGTGGAAGAGACAGCGGTCGCCCGCAAGTTCGTAGGAGTTGTGGGAGGTGTCGTATCCTGACTCGGTGGCGGGGTTGTATGTCCCACACCAGAGACAGTCCTGTTGAGATTGCCACCGTCACTGGCAAAGGAAACGGTTCTATTAATAGAGCCAGTGGTAGTTGGGCTGAATCTGACCGTGATCGTCCCATTTTGCCCAGCAGGTATGTTGAAGGGACTTCCTGAGACGAGGCTGAAAGGGGGCGATACAGAAGCACTGCCTGATAAGGTGCTACCACCCGTATTGGTTACCGTAAAGGCGAGATCCTTCGATCCCCCTACTGTGACATTCCCAAAATTCAGGGATGGGGGAGCGACAGAAATGGCAGGTGGAATGGGGGGCGCTAATCTACCAGGATGATTGTTATTCAGAAAAGCGATAGGATCTACCCGGCCGTGGGTAGGACCACCCCTGGGCACAGTAAAGCCTCTCCATGGGTTTGCATCCAGTGTATCGCTTGGATGTATACCAAAGTGAAGATGAGGGGGATTGAATGCGTTGAGCCGTCCAATGACAGCACCTGGCTCAACAACTTCACCTTCTGCAATAAGCTTGTCAAGATGACCATAAAGCGCAAAGAAATTCCGACCTTCCGCTGTGCGATGCCTAATAACCAATGCACCGCCGGGGACACCTTCTGGTCCATATCCCCCCACCCGTGGATTGGACAGAATAACTTTACCGTGCGCTATGGCATATACTGGATCGTCCACTGCGCCAAGGAAATCGTGACCCAAGTGATCCTTTCCAGCGTGATATCTCGAATCGAGCCAACCAATATCAGTCGCTGTATTCGCTCTTCCCGTGGGCCAGTGCCATTCATTTGGATGCCATGGAGTAGGGGCAACTACACTGAACTGGAAAAGGCTGGAGGGAAGGTTGCCCGGATTGACCACCTGAGCTGTCCAGGGGCCGGAATCAGTGAGGCCAACAAAGACCCTTATCCTGGAGGAGGTTACAAACTGGGTTCGGTCAGCTGGGATGGAAAACTCACTCGTGACAAATCGCAGGATGACCTGTGACTCTGGGACGAAGTCGCTACCGTGGATGGTCAGCCACTGTTTGTCTGGCTGAGCCACAGGGCGGGTAGGTTCGGTACTGGTAATCTCTGGAGCCTGCGGAATTGGGGGCACAGGTGTTCCCAGCCGCCTGGCAACCGGCTCTCTTATTAGCTCATCAAGTCGGGCATAAAAGGCATGACCAGGACAGTCATTAGTTGCATGGTTCGGGTAATCTCGATGACCGGCAATGCGTAGCTGCCTGCCTGCATTGTTATGTTGTGCTTCTTCCCAAGGGTCGGTGATGCCTGCTTCCTCGAAAAGCCACTGTATTAGGGCAGCAGCACTCTGGAGAGCAGCAGCAGTCGGCACGCTTGCATTGAAGTTCCCAAGAAATGCTATTCCCACAGTACCGATATTAGCTTCTCCAGTATGAGCCCCAATCATTTGGATGCTCGACCTTCCTTGGTATACATTACCCTGGGAGCCGATTAAGAAGTGATATCCAATGTCAGGCCATCTCTTACCGCTAGGATTGACAACATGCCAATCCCACACAGACTGGACAGTATCATTGTGGCCAGCTGTATGATGGATTATGACATGCGTGATTCCTCCCGTATTCGTCAAAACGCGGGTATGATCCGCTTGCCCATCCATGTGAGGACTCTCGGCGGGGACCCCTAGCACGGCGCCCCACTGAGTGCGAGGAATCCATTTGTCAGACGGAATGGTGGGCGGTGGAGTTGCGCCTGGAGCAGTGGGGGCCTCTTCGGTAGTGACCTTGAAACTGACGGTATCAGAATCGGAGTTAGACTGACCCTCAGCTGAAGAGCACATTTGACCCTGAATCTCAAATGACTTTGTCTCCCCAACATCAGGGGCTGTGTATCTAAGCTCACCGGCGTAGCTACCTGAATTCTGGATTTTCTTGTAGTAAGTATCTCCTCCGGGCGTCACAACCGCGGTGAAAAAAAGATCGTCGTCCCCGATCTTTACTTCATAGGCGAAGTTGATAGTCTGAGTCTTCCCAGCCTCACTAGCGGGAAGCGTTACGTCCCCTGGAGCATAGATAGTCGAGAAAGAAGGTTGCTTCTCCGGCGAGGAGCGTTCTGGGTAGCCAAGAGGCAAGACTAGAACCTCTTTGGAGCTGGTGGAGGAAAGATACTTTGCCTTCCAAATCTCGAACTCTTGGTCGTCTGCATAACCTGCATCTCTATATTCAGAAACGAAATCCTCAATGACCAGCTGCTCGCCTACTTCTTTGGCTAGCCATACACTTGATAATGTACTATAGCTTACACCTGCTGCTGGAGTAGCACCCAAAAACAGGGCTGTAGTCACAAGATAATCCACACCCACACCGACAACCGCCTCAATTACGTCTCGAAGGCTATACTCCAAGTAGCTTAATTGGACTGTACGATGCCATTCATAGTTTTCATGTAGTGAGGCTTTGGTTATACCCTTAGGCAACAGATCGTCGTATACAAGATGAGATCCACCTTTGACCAGGTAATCCCAACTATGCAGTGTTACTTCTTTTAACCAACTGAAGAGTAGTTTGGGAGTGACAGCATAACTAGAAGGACTTGCTCCTTCAGGGACCTTTATGGAGCCGACTAAGCGTGGGATGTACTGCCCAGAAGGATCTGTCAGAAGCACTATGCTATCTTTGTCGTCTGTGGTAACAGAACAAGTTATACCGCTTATTGGCAAATTGTTAGTGTCAACGGCTCTGACACCAAACTGTTCGCCGGTAGAACTGAAAGATGAGACCCCATCTAGACCGGTGGTATGCGCTGAGACGTGGACGCTGGTGACGCTTATACTCGACGTCCCCATTGCTCCTTTTTTGTCGGCTATGGTCAATTGAACAATGTAAGTTCCTGGGGCACCAAAGGTGTGGTGGGCTGACTGGCCTTCGTCAGTCTGCCCATCCCCAAAATCCCATGTATAGCTGATCTCGTCTCCATCGGGATCATACGATTGAGAGGCATCGAAAGTGACTTCTAACGGAGCTTCCCCAGAAGTGGGATTTGCCGAAATCACGGCGACCGGGGCTTTATTTAGGAACCAGCCACAGCCTATGATCATGAGAAGGACAGTGAGAAGGAGGAAAACACACCCTAGGGTTCTTATCTCTAGCGAGGACCTTGCCTTTCTCTTGAGGTCCACTTTCTTGCCTCCCGGCCTGAGCCTTCTTGCTTATCATGCGGCGGAGATATACGTCAGCGAGAAGTTCCGTTAAGCGGTCACGACATCCCCTTTTTAAGTCTCTAGACTTAGTGACGGAGACATCCGAATAATACTACTGCTAACTTAGGTGTCAAGTCAAGGGCAGTGTCAACGCAACACAATGTGTCGAGCTCCTGTTAACACTGCTTCTGAGCGTAGAGTCCCTTTACAGCAGAAACAAGCTCGTGGCTCTCCTCACACGAAGTCCGATTTGATCTTAAACTCAGATTCTATTACCCTTTAGAATAAGTGCATAACGCCACTCAATATTGCGCTCTGAGAAGGAGGAGAAATGCCTAAACTGCGATACTGCACCTTGTGCCAGCGAAATGTTGAAGCCACGAAAGGGTTTAATTGGCTCGTGTTCATTTTCCTCTTGGGGATCCCATATCTGCTGTTCTGGATGTTCCTCAAGCGGAGGAGATGCCCAGTCTGCAAAGGGAAAGGGCACCTAGAGCAAGCCCGATGAGGGTACCAAGGCTAGGCAGAACAACACACTACAAGATCGGAAGGCAATCTGTAAAGCAATCGCGCCCCGCAGTCTCCGTTATGCAACACAAATGACATTGTGTTGCGTAAAGAGAAGTTCTTGACGCGCTACGCTCTTGAAAGGTATACTTCTTCTAAGCGTAACTGCAGAGTAATCAGTAGAGGGGTGTACGATGCAGAAAAGTAGTGCGAATACTATCACCTTACTTCTAGTGGCGATTCTTGCGGTTGCTGCACCTGTTTGTGGCGCGAGCTTCGAAGTTGGCGTTTCTTCCGAACCGCAGGACATTTGGGGAGGAGGCTTCTTCCTCGATACTAGCCTGGATGTACATTTACTTGACTTGGATTCTGAGGTATGCGCTGGTCTCCGCCCGACTTTCAGCCTTGGACCATTACCGCTGAACATGCAGCTTTTTGTTATCGATCTGTACGCTACCCTGGGGCTTCAACTTGAGGATCTACGCGCTTATGTAGGAGTTGGGCCGGGATTTATTTTTGATACTGATTTTGACTTTTCGAGTTGGAGCATAGTTGGCATAACGGGCCTGGAGGACATTCGACTTACCGATAACCTTCGGCTGTACATCCAGGTCAAGGTGCGCGGGGAGGGGTTCTTCATCTCACCAGGGTTTGGGTTGATGTTTACTTGGTGAACTGACCTGCGGACGAGTTCAACTCTATATGCATTCTGTTGAACCCAGAAGACTGGCGTTGCATCTAGCGATATTCCTAGATGGACCTAAAGAAGAATTCCTGTAAGCGAAGCGTAGGTCGCTATGAGGTGTGGAGGGGATTATGAGCAGACTCAAGGCGCTTGTAGCAACGAGTGCGCTTCTGATGAGCCTCCTGATCATTGGTGCGCAATGCTCTAATGGTAACTTTGGTCCTGCAGCGATCTTCAGTGCCAGCCCAACCTGGGGCGTGTCTCCTTTGACCGTCACCTTTGACGCCTCTGCCTCTTTTGACATAGATGGGACGATAACGTCCTATGTCTGGGACTACGGTGATAGGACGTCCAGCGAAGGTGCGATAACCAGCCATATATTCATTTCCGCATCAGATCGGACATATACAGTTACGTTGACGGTAGCAGACAATGGCGAAAAACATGCAACTTGTTCGGAGGTAATCACCTTAGTAGGCGCCGATTCCGTGGGTCGGCCTCCGTCTATTGGCCTTACTGCAACGTTCGAAAGAACTGTTCCCATGATTGTGGACTTCAATGGCTTTTTCTTCTCATGTTCTGAATGTGATAAGCTTGGCGTCCGCTTTATCTGGGACTTTGGAGACGGGGACCAGGAAGCGTGCACTTACTGCTATTTCGCAACTCACCAGTATGATAATCTTGGTCCTTATGAAGTGCGCGCCACCATAACGGACGACTATGGGCGAACAGGCATGGACTCCGTGATTGTAAATGGGCATCCTCTACCCCCGGACGCTATTTTGATTGACGAAACCACGAGTGGGACAATAGCTATGGACGTGGGGCAAACACTCGTTGTCTACTTGAGAGGAACACCGATGGCCACAGGATACGTGTGGGGGTGGAGAGACTCTCTGCTCGAGACTGTGCTCAAGCCAGCGGGAGAGCGATACGTTCCTGATATAACTGATGAACCGATTCCACCAGGGGGCGATGTCGGAAGTTTTGAGTTTAGATTCGAGGGTGTCGCTCATGGCACTACCCCATTAGAGTTCGTGCAATGGCAACCTTGGACTGTGCAACCCGATTGGACCCACTTCGGCGTGACAGTCGTTGTTCGATAAGAAGGGAATGATCTGTCCCAAGTGATCACGCCATCTCTTGTTTCAAACACGGGTACTGTAAAAGAAAGCCTTTTGTAGAAAGAAGGCCCTTTCCTATAACAATGAACGCCCTACACTATACTGCAAGGAGGAGAAAGTCAATCTCGGAAGTGGGTCAGCTCAACACAATACACACTGTGTTGAGGTGCTGTACAGGTTGCCAGGTTGACGTCGCTTGGGGATGCCCTGTATGTCCCGCTATATCCCTGCGACGTTCTAGGATCTGCTTAGCAAGAAGGTTCTGGTCTTGATAACCATCAAAGGCTAAATACTGAAAGCAGAGGCGAACATCGTTGCGGCACAGCCATTTGACTAACAGGGTCGGCTATGCCATATTTGTAGTTAAGGAGGGAGGAATGTCCGGAAGAGTTCTTCTCACAAAGCCCGGTTTCTATATTCTGATCGCAACCTTAGTTGTGCTATTGTCTCTAGTCATCAATCTCGGCAGAACATGCCAGGGCAGCGATATGAAGCTGAGCTTCGGGCCACATGTGCACATAGGAGCTTGGCCCCCAGCCGGATACGTGAATCTGTGGGCCGACGCTTCCATTTGGTGGGCAGATGAACGCCTGGGATTTCTAATGGGACTATGGGTTCTTGACCTGAAGGAACAGGAGTTCCCAGATTACTTCACTGGCCGTGTTGGCGTAGCAGTCAGGCAGCAATGGGACCACAACATTGGGCTAGGGATAGAAGCCATAGCTGTGTCCATGCCCGAGAGATGGCCTTACCCCTATGTCCGGTACTATGTGAATGGAGGACTTTCCAAAACGTGGCAACTCGCTGGGAAGAACGTTGTGAATGGTAATGAGCTTGTTGACCGATTCATTGAGGTTAGTGCTCAGTTCACTGGCGGCATCAATTGGAGGGAAGGTCGTCAGGACTTCGATTGGCTGATCGAATTCTCATTGAGTCTGGAGTTGTGTCAAGCATGGGATTGGGACTCTAATGAACCAGCGCTTTAGAGTTCTTCTGACTCTCGTAGTAATAAATGTGTACAAATATGGATCAGGAAGGCGGAAGCTTTTGCTGGCTCCAATAGTACTGGCGCTCGTTTGCACGTGCGTTATACCTGCCAATGCCATTCCTATTCACACCAAAGTTGGAATTGACATGATGGTAGTTGGCCCATTCATCCCGTCTCAGCTACACGAGGTGGAAGTCACCACTCGCCTAGTGCCACTCGTAGGAGCTAGCATTTGGAGCGGTAATCAAGACTTAGCTGCTGGGATACATATTGGTTTGCCGAGAGCACCCGGCGTTCTTGTAGATTTTTCTGCTAGGCTTCTACAGGCCCCCTATCCCGAATTATGTGCCACTATTGGAATTGCGGCAGACTACCCGGGGGGGCTCGCATGGGGAACATATGGCGCCTTGTTGTGGTCTCCCTACCATTCCTCTCTATTTGAAGTGTCCATTGGTCCAGCTCTTCACCGGATCCAAGAGAAGGGAGAAGATCCATTCAGCATTATTTATATATTCCTACTCATTCGTGCGCATGTGAAACTATTCTAATAAATAATGCCACACCTCGTTTTCTCTGTTTCCCAACTAGCTCGAAAAGCTCCGCCCTTATCATCTGACTGAAGAGGTTCATGCTCTGAAGCTCGAAGTCAGAAAGACACCTTTTCAAGCAGAGTTAACTACGACACAGGGTCAAGTTCTGCAAATGAATAACCTCTTTGCCAGACCGGATGTTCCAGACGTTTCACTGTTCTCATGCCCCGCAGCTTTTAGGTAGCTGCGGGGCGTTTTCTGTTAATAGCCTTCCAACGAGGCGATGTCGGTCAACCACATGACAAACCGCACGATAGAGGTGTAGCGGAACGCGCGACCGATGAGGAAATTCATGCTCGGCACAAGCGGGCCGCTTTCTCCCTTTGCACGCCCCACGACAAACGGCACCCCCGGCGGGTGAACCATGGCGTGGCGAAGGTAGACGAAACTCGAAGACTCCTCTAAGTCTCCGTCGCCGTCGATGTCAAGCTTCAAGCTCATCCAGATGCTGTTGGCATTGGAGACGGTGAACGTGGTGTCGGCGCTTCCGCTCGGCAAGCTTCCCTCGACGAGAAGCGTCTTCCCGCCCTCGGTTGGGGTGGGAAGGACTCCCAGAG
>CAZOUO010000070.1:0-11834 GCA_964582975.1 uncultured Thermotogae bacterium
ACGCGGGGAACTGCGTTGGAACCACGGTTGGTTCGGGCCTCCTTTCCTATCGAAGAGCCATCGCCTTGGTAAGCGTCTTCGCAATCCTCGGCGCCCTTCTGCAGGGCGGCCACGTGATGAGAACAATCGGGAAGGGGATCGTGACTGAGCAGCTCCCAATCGCTGCTCTTTTTGCCGCCTTGATCTCGGCTGGTATTTTTGTCACGCTGGCGACCTTCTTCCGACTTCCCGTGTCCACTGGTCAGGCAATTGTAGGTGCTGTCGCTGGCATAGGACTCGCTACAGGTGCAAAGGTGGATTTCTCGAAGCTTCTCACGATCGGAGAGGTTTGGATCATTTGCCCTTTCCTAACGGGTCTTCTGGCGTTTTTACTGTATCACATTTCTGCTTTTCTGCTGCGGCGAGCTGGAAAACCTGCTTTTTGGAACCGCGTTCCACATGTGCTCCTTATCCTGAGCGCGTGCTACGTTTCCTTTTCCATGGGAGCCAACAACGTCGGAAAATCGGTGGGCCCGATCGCCAACCTAGGAATTCCCCCGACTTGGCTGGCACTACTGGGTGGGGTGGGGCTCGCAATCGGGATCGTGACTTTTGGCCGCAGAGTCACGGAGACCATCGCCAGTGGCATTGCCCCGCTCGATCCCCTGAGCGCGTTTGCTGCCCAGGCAGCAGCTGCCATCGCCATCCATTTCTTCTCGCTCCTTGGAATCCCCGTTTCAACCTCTCAGGCAGTCGTCGGAGCCGTAGTAGGAGTCGGGTTAGTTCGAGGGGCTCGTGTAATAAAAAGACGGAGAATCGCTGAGATTGCCATTGGCTGGGTGGCCACTCCAACCTCAGCTGGACTCTTTGCGTTTGGTACATACAAGCTGATGTCCCTGATTCTGTAGCAAGGTGAGATAGCACCTTGCTAACTGCGGTCTGCCTACGAGTCAAGGGATCTGCAGCGGCTACAAGCACTCCACCACGTATCGGTGCCGGCCGAAGGAACTCCTAGAGCTTGTCGATGTCTGGAACCGAGCCGTCGGCCAATCGGTAGAGCGTCTCGCCAGCCTCTGGAGCCAGTAAGACACCCTCCGCCTCGAGATCGGCGTATTCAGCCATTCTTGTCTCGTCGGGGTCAAGATATCCCAGATTGACGTCCAGGCATTCGGGCCTCGGAATGCCGGTAGAGAGGATGACTTCGATGCGATCGCGCTCAACCCCTTTCCGATAGGTACCAATCCCTCGCACGTGGGTGGAATGGGCGAGGATCGCCAGGGGAACCAGCTTAAACTGGTCCCATTGGGCGAGGAAATAGTCGCGGGTGTGGTAGCCGACCTTGCGGATAACCTCCCCGTGGGCCACGGAGATTTCCCGAACGTGTGGAGCGTGGATGATCACTTGGCCCCCGTCTGCTACCACCGGCTCGAGTTTGTACATGCACTTGCCCGCCGTCCACAAATCTCGATACATGGTCGGTGCAGCAGAGAGCACGGTGTGAAACGGATGCTTGACCCAGACAATGTTGAGCTTTGCCGAGAGGTCGGCGGCCCTCTCCCACGCGGCGATCGGATCGCCAACGTAGAGGCCGTGAACCTCACGGTGACGCATCACCAGAGCGACAAGGGTCGTAGGAATGTCAACGAAGGAAGCGGCACGATGGATCATTTCTCGTACCGGAGTCCGCTTGGTTCCGTTGATCTTAGTATTGGTGATCAAGGCGCCCAGCCAGTGCGATCTGTGCAGCATGGTCGGGCCACTGATCCCCGGAAAGAAGTACTTGTACCCACCCGAGAATCCAACAACCTCATGCGGGAAGACCGGCCCGATGATGAGGATGTGATCGGCTGCAAGAACAAGCTTGTTGATCTCGACTGCAACCTTCTCGATAAGAAATCCTGCGGAGATCCTTTCCATCTCACCAGCCGAGATCGTTCCGATTCCTGCCAATGCCTCCGGCCGATCCCAAGCGTGATTGAAGACTCGAACGCCGAGTTTTGCACGCTGGTCGCTCGGGATTCCCAAGTGCGCGTCGATCTCCTTCTCGCGCATCGGCGGATGGGTCCCGAGCGCGATGAGAACATCGAGACTTGCCACCGCGTCCCGAAGTGTCTCCACCAACACGCGAAAACACAGCGGAATCGGTGCAGTTCGTGTCGTATCCGGGATGACCACGATGACCCGTTTCCCAGCCAAGTCAGCGGATTCCAGTCCCTCGCGTAAGACGTGCGTCAATTGCTGCTCGGAAAGCGGTTGCTCTCGATTGCCCTTACCAACGGTCATGCAGGCTCCCACTGCGTGTGAAAGACACCCTCCCGATCGATCCGCTGGTAAGTATGCGCTCCGAAGAAATCGCGCTGCGCCTGCGTAAGGTTCGCGGGAAGGCGACCCGCTCGGTATCCATCGAGAAAATCGAGGGACGAATCCATCACCGGGACAGGAATTCCCCGCTCGTGCGCGGTGCAAATCACTTGCCGCAGGTCAGAGTGATGGCGCTCCCACGCCGTTGCGAACGGCTCGGCTAGAAACAGCAGGGGCAAGTCAGGATGGTCCATGAGTGCCGTGCGGATCGGAACGAGGAGCTTGGCCCGAATGATGCAGCCGGCCATCCACACCCGAGCCACTTCGGAAAGATCGAGGCCGTAGTCACGATCCACAGAGGCGTCGCGAAGCTGACGCATCCCTTGCGCGTAGGCGCAGATCACAGTGAGATAGGTTGCTCCGAACAACGCCTTCAGGAATGGCTCCCAATCGATAGCTCTTGTTGACTTTGGGCCCGGCAGGGCGTGCTCGCCACTGACGCGTTCTTCCTTCAAGGCGGACAGTCCGCGCGCAAACACTGCACAAGCGATCGTGGACGCGGGGCTACCTACATCGAGCGCCGACTGGGTCGACCACTTCCCGGTCCCCTTCTGTTTAGCGGTATCGAGAATCTGCTCGACCAAGGGACCTTCGGTTTCCGGATCGGGGGTGCGCAGAATCCTTTCCGTAATCTCGAGCAGGTACCCGCCAAGCTCACCCCGGTTCCACCCGTCGAACACCTCTGCCATCTCGGAGACAGGCATCCCCAGGATACGTTTCATCACATCGTAGCTTTCGGCGAGCGTTCCCATAATCGCGTACTCGATTCCGTTGTGGACCATCTTGACGTAATGGCCGGCCGACCGTGGACCGAAGTAGGCGCAACACGGACCTTGGGGGCCTTGCGCGGCAATCTGCTCCAAAAGCTCTCGCACGAGTGGATAAGCGTCCTCGTCTCCACCGGCCATGACGGATGGGCCACGAAGGGCCCCGGATTCTCCTCCCGAGATACCGACCCCGAGGTAGCGCAATCCGCTTGCCTGCGCTGCTTCCAGGCGGCGATCGGTGTCCGCGTAGTGGGCATTTCCCCCGTCCATCACCAGATCACCCTCTTCAAGAAGGGGGGAAAGCTGTTCGAGAAGCGCGTCGGTAGGTTCTCCTGCCTTCACCATCAGCAGGATCTTGCGCGGCCGCTTCAAGGAGGAGACAAAGTCCTCCAGCGCTTCGCCTGGGACAAACCGCCTGTTGGGATGTCGAGCGATGAACTGTCTGGTGCGATCGGTGGTCCGATTGTAAACCGCGACAGCATACCCCTTGTCTTCGATGTTCAAGGCGAGGTTTTGCCCCATCACCGCAAGCCCGATCAGGCCAAAATCCGCATCGCTCAACAGTTCACCTCCCACGGCGGTCGCTCTGGCAATGCCCGCTCGAACCGCTCGATCAACTGACATTCGTACTGCCCAGCGTAGCGTTCCTCGAAGAACCGGTCCAGTCCTTCTCGAGAGAGCCGCTCCCAGGACGCCTCCTCCTCGCCTGGAACGACCGGGTAGAAGAGGACATCGTTCGCTTTGGCTGCCCGCAGATCTCCGGGTGCGTCACCGACCATGAGGACGTGATTTCTTGGATAGCGGCACGCCGTCCCCCGAATGTGCTCCGTCTTGCTCCCAAATTCCTGTCCACAGATGAGCGACGCGTACCGGGAGATGTCGTGCTCGGCCCATTCACGGGTAAGTGCCTCAAGTGGTGTCGCAGAGACGACAACAACGTCCGCACTTCCCTGCAGCCGCTCCAGACACTCCCGAACCCACGTAAAAGGCGGAATCCCCTTGACGATCTGTTCTACCGCCCAGTTGACCCGGTCGCTCCAAGCTAAAACGCGCTCTAATTCTTCCCGAGACTCCTCGGACTCAGCTCGATCGATCGCCTGCTTGAGTCCCTCGTTGGAGAGGAGACTTTTAGGGTCCTCCACCCACGCGAAATAGTGAGGAAACTGGGGCACTCGGAAGCCGCGTGCCTTCACCTGAGGATGGGAGGGAAGGAGCTCCGTCAGAATACGCCTGATCGTAATGTGTCGGTTCGCTCCCCGCGTCTTTGAGAACAAGTCGGCAAACATCTTGCATTCACGCGCGGCCTCGGCAACCGGCTGCAGGCCGTAGTAAGCGATCATCCACGGGCAGAAACATTCCCGCTGCTTGATCCCCATCGTGTCAAACACGCAGCCGTCGGAGTCGATGCAGACAAGAAAATCCTTTCTAGGAGAAAAGCTTTCCAGAGCGTTGCTCGGGTCGCTCACGATTGCTTCCTCGCGCGATACGCCTGCAGGACGTATTGCTCGCACCGCTTGGGAGCGAAGATGGGCTTCAGACGCACAAAACGCTGGAGGCCGCCGACCAGTGGAACGCTTGGCAACTCCTCACCAATCAGCGGCCCGGCGTATTGTACAAACTCATCCGTCACGTCCATTTTGCTTTCCGTGATCCATTCTGTGGGAAATTGCCGTTTCGATTTGGCCATCTGCGCCAGTGGCGCTTTACCGTAGGACACCGCGTACGTAGATCCTGGTTCACGGATGATCGTTGCCATGTAGCCAGTTCCCTCTTCTGCGGCAATTTGGACGGCTTGCTGACCAACGCGATAGGCTTCCTCAAGATCGACGGTAGACGCGGTGATCATTGAATGTCGTTGATCAGTCCCCGGAATCTGACCCCGAGCGCTTCCACGTGCCGCCAGGCCGTGTTGGTTCAGGTAGTTGACAACGACCTGGCACACCGTGAATTCACTGGCGCTGAACTGTGTGTGGCCAAACGCATCTTTGCGTTCTCCTAGCTCATCGATCGGAAACCCCTCACTCACGATGACGATTACCCGTCCAAAGCGACTCAACGTGGCGTTCACGTTTTCCGCAAGCTCGGAAAGGGTAACCTGCACTTCGGGAAGATAGATCTGCAGCG
Source organism: uncultured Thermotogae bacterium (assembly GCA_964582975.1). GTDB lineage: Bacteria > Bipolaricaulota > Bipolaricaulia > UBA7950 > UBA9294 > CAZDDA01. Next base: position 5,232 of record CAZOUO010000070.1, read on the forward strand.
GCATCTCTCGGTTAGGATCTGCCAGACGCGCTGCAGCTGGGATGTAACCGATTCGGCGCCCCATTGCCTGAACGACCAAAACCGGGTCGCAGGAGCAAGATCCTTTGTTCTCTTCGTTTAGGCTTTGGACCATCATCGCCCAATAGCGGGCAGTCGAACCGTAACCCGGCGTGTGATCAATGACACGACGGTCTTGGTCCCCCAGGTCGTTATCGATCGTCTTCGGGACGAATGATCGTCAGGCACCTTCAAGTTGATCCGCGCCGCGTGCAACGTTACCTACAGACGGCTTAGCGCTTGGCTAACCTGTTCGAGACCCTGCTGGATGTTGGCGAGCGAATTGGCGTAGCTGATGCGCAGATACCCCTCTCCCAGGCTCCCGAACGCCGTGCCGGGAAGTAGCGCCACTCCGGCTTCCTGTAACAGGTAGTCGGCCAGTTCATCGACCGGCTTTCCGAACGCCGTCACGTTGGGGAAGGTGTAGAACGCGCCACCCGGCTTCTGGCAGCGGATTCTCGGGATCTCCTGCAACCCAGCGACGATCGCGTCCCGGCGTCGCTCATATTCTGCCCGGACACGCTCCACCTGATCCTGGGGCCCGGTTAGGGCCTCGATCCCGGCGTACTGCGTGAACGAGGCAGTGCAGCCAACGGAGTGGGTTAGCAATAGGGATACCCGCTCGGCAAGTTTCTTGGGCATCACGCCGTACCCAAGGCGCCAGCCGGTCATGGCGTAGGTCTTGGAGAATCCATCCACGAGGATCGTTCGCGCTTTCATGCCAGGCAAGCTCGCGATGCTGGTGTAGGCTAACCCGTCGTAGATCAAGCGCGAGTAGATCTCATCGGACAGAACCCAGCAATCATGTTCCGTAGCAAGAGCGGCGATGCGCTCAAGATCGGAAGCGGGCATGACGCCTCCGGGGGGATTGCCGGGAGAATTGAGAATGACCATGCGCGTGCGGTCGCTGATCAATTGACTTGCTGCCTCGACGTCGAGGCTGAAGCCCTTCTCTTCGCACAGAGGGACCGGAACCGGCTTTCCGCCTGCCACCCGGATCATCGCTTCGTAGGTGGGGAATCCCGGATTTGGGTAGAGAACCTCGTCCCCAGACTCAACCAGGGCCAGAGCCGGGAAGAACGAAAGCGGCTTTGTCCCTGGGCCGATGATCACCTCCTCGGGATCAACCGCGAAACCCCGCCGCGTGCTGACGTCTTCTGCCACGACCTCGCGCAGCCCGAGCAGACCTGCCGGAAGCGTGTAACGGGTTTTGCCGGTTTTAATCGCGTGAATCCCTGCCACGGATACATTGGAGAAGGTCTCAAAATCGGGCTGGCCGATCTCAAGATGAATGATCTTTCGACCTTGTCGTTCCAGCTGCTGGGCTTTGCCAAACACCACGTAGGCACCCTCTTCTCGCAGATGGCAAACGCGTTGCGCAAACGTCATGGATCCTCCTACAACAGACGGTTGTGAGCTTACACGCCTTTCCTAACGAAAGAGTATACGCGACTTCGTGCCAGTACTCGCCAGGAAAGCAGGCGTGCAAAACCGATCTCGGCTTTACTTACACCTGGTCAAGTGGTATAGTGAAAAGCAACATGTACGTGGCAAAGGGAACCATGAGAAGATGTAATGAGATGGTGGGCTTCTCCAGTATCCTTTGCCGCGTTTTTTGCATGATGATGTCGTGACCGCTTTGTTCCGATAGCCTAATAGAGGCTTAAGGACAAGGCGGCGAGTGAAGACTACAGGACAATCCTGTGGTCTTTGTTTTTGGCTAAGGGAAGAAAGATGAGTGACTGATGCGCAATGAACGTGACGGAACCAAGGAGGTCTTTCATGACTGATCATCACTCAACGAAGGCCGTCCACGCCGGTGAGGAAAAGCGAAAGCCCTACGGTGCGATAACCACGCCCATCGTTCAGACCTCAACCTACACATTTGAGAACACCGCCGAGATTCTGGATTACATGCGCAGAAAGGCAAGAAACGATCCGGAGAATCGCGAGGAGTACGGCCGTTACAGCAACCCCACGCAAACCGTTGCACAGCGCAAGATCGCCGACCTTGAAGGTGGCGAACAAGCGTTGCTTTTCGCTAGTGGGATGTGCGCTATCACGACCACGATGTTGACCCTGTTATCCACGGGTGACCACGTCGTGATGGTTCGCGATTGTTACCGTCGCACGCGGGATTTTGCTCTCAACTTCCTGCCTCGATGGGGAATCGAGGTGACCTTCGTTCCGGCCGAGAAGTCTGCAGAGCTGGCTTGCGCCATTCGCCCGACTACACGCTTAATCTTCGCCGAGACCCCGACGAACCCCTACTTGCGCGTGATGGACCTATCGAAAATGGTTGAGTTCGCCAAGGAGCAGGGCATCACCACGGCCATCGATAGCACCTTTGCCACACCGATTAACCTGCGACCACTGGAATACGGGCTGGATCTGGTGATTCACAGCGCCACCAAGTACCTCGGTGGCCACAACGACCTGTTGGCCGGAGCTGTCATCGGTTCCAGCGAAATCTTGGCCAAGATCAAAGAGACACGAGGGGTGTTGGGTGGCGTAAGCGGCCCCCACGACGCGTATCTCTTGCTACGGGGGATGAAGACCCTCGGCTTGCGTGTCGAACGCCAAAATGAGAACGCCCTGCGGGTGGCCCAGTTTCTGGAGGAGCACCCGGCCGTCCGCCGGGTCTACTATCCAGGCCTCCCCAGCCACCCTGACTTTGAGATCGCCCGGCAGCAGATGAGCGGATTCGGCGGCGTAGTCAGTTTTGAGATCGAGGGTGACATGGAAAAAACAGGACGGTTCGTGGATCGACTGCGTCTGCCCTACATCGGTCCCACGCTAGGGGGCGTGGAAAGCATCGCCCAACAGCAGGCAATCTTCGTCTCCCTAGACCCCAAAGAACGCCGTGAAGCAGGGATCGAGGACAATCTGGTCCGATATGCCGTGGGCATTGAAGACGCCGAGGATATCATCGCCGACCTGGAACAGGCACTGGCAGGAATCTAACGTGCTCACACGGAGGAATCGATGATCGTACAGAAGTTCGGCGGTACGTCAGTCGCTGATGCAAAATGCTTTGACAGCGTGGCCGATATCATCACCAAGCGCCAGGATTCTGGGGAAACCATCGTGGTTCTCTCAGCGATGAGTGGCACGACCGACCAGCTGATCGCCGGAGCGCGGTACGCGGTCAAAGGGGATGGCACAGCCTGCCAACAGGTTCAGTCGAACCTCCTCAACAAACACCGGGATGTAGCCGAAACTCTGTTGGATGACAGCGAGGAGAAGCCAAAGCTCCACGCTTTCATTGAGGAGCAGTTAGCGACGCTGGAGCGGTTCTACAGCAGCATCGCTGTACTGGGAGAGCTGACCGCCCGTGCTAACGACGCCGTGGTGTGCTTCGCGGAACAACTTTCGGCCAGCATCTTGGCGGCGGTGTTGCGCAAGCGCGGTGCAGCGGCGCAAGCGATCAGCGCCACCGAACTGATCGTCACCGATGACAACTTCGGGGCAGCCGCGCCGCTAATGGAAAAAACGCGACTGCGACTGCAAAAACAGGTCAAGCCGCTGCTCGAGAAGGGTGTGATCCCCGTCATTACAGGCTACATCGCGGCAACTGAGCAAGGTGTCCCAACAACCCTTGGCCGCAGCGGAAGTGATTACACTGCCACGATCGTAGCCGCCTGTCTGAGCGCCGACGAGGTGTGGATTTGGACGGACGTAAACGGCATCCTCACCGCCGATCCCAACATCGTTCCCCAGGCACGCACGTTGAGAGAGTTGTCGTACACCGAAGCGACCAACCTTGCTCGTTTCGGCGCGGAGGTCCTCCACCCCACAACGCTCCGGCCAGTGATCGCAAACGGCATCCCATTGCGTATCCTCAACAGCTTCAACTCCGCCGATCCGGGAACCCTAATCGTCGAGGCGCCCAGCTCCGACCGCGAGCTTCTACCGGCCATCGTCTCCGCCACCGGGTTGAGCCTGATCACCGTGGGCAGTCAAGAAGACACTTGGCAACTACAGATGGCCACCCGCGTGCTGCAGCGTCTCGGTGAAGCGGGAGTCAACGTGCTCATGTTTTCCCAATCCTATTCCGAACAAAGCCTCAACCTGGTCGTTCGGGAACAGGACCAGGCGCATTGCCTGAGGGTTCTGTCGCGCGAGTTCGCCGTCCGTCCGTCGTGGACGCTGCCTGAAACCGCTACCCTTGATGGCCCTTCAGCCGAAGCGCCGTCACAGCGGTTGGGCAACGGATGCAGCCTAGGTACCAAGGAGAAGGTCGCGACGGTCTCCGTTATCGGTGTGCCCGGTTGGAACAAGGCCGGCATTGCCTCGCACGCGTTTGCCGCGTTGGGAAAACACGGGGTACGGGTGATCGCCGTGGCTCAAGCCGCCACGGAAGATAGCGTCTCTTTCTGCATCCCTGCGGACGAGGTCGCAAATACTGTCCGCTTCTTACACCGCGAGCTGGGGTTGGAAGGCAGACCGCTAAGGTAAGATCTGGTATACGCGCTAGGGCTGGAAGGACGAGAGATCGCTTTACCCTGCGCTCAATTCTTGCAGGAGCGTGCGCACGTCCCTCGGAGAACTCACATTGAATTTGGCTTGGGAGGGTCTTATGCCAACCCGAATTGAGTAGGCATCTCGCGGCAAAATCCCGAAAAGATCCTCATCAGTACGATCATCTCCGACGGCCAAGACGAAGTCCCACTTGCTCCTGGCAAGCCACTTGAGCGCGGCTTGCCCCTTATCGACCCCAGAGTTCTTGATTTCGATGATTTTGTTCCCCTCCAGCACCCCGAGATTATACGCCGCGGCGAGCTGCAGAAAGGTGTCTTTCAGTTCGGATAAACGCCGTTCTGCCAGCGCTGGATCGACCCGCCGATAGTGCCACACCAGCGAAAAATCCTTCTCTTCAACGAAGGAGCCCGGAGTCCTGTCCACGTAGTGCCTGAGGATGGGTTGGAGTTCTATTTTCCACTGGCTCGTCAGGGGTTGTAAGGTTTCCCACTCTGCTTTTGGGGCTTTGATCCATGCCCCGTGCTCCGCAATCAACCCGACGTTCAGATCTGCAAACCAATTCCCCAACGTTTCCTTGTCCCTGCCGCTGATGATGACAACCTCGGTCTTCCCGAGGCCAAGCAGGTTTCCGATCAAACTCAGAAGCCCGGCGTCTGGCTTTGCTTTCTCCGGCCTTTTGACAAGCGGCACGAGCGTCCCATCGTAATCCAAGAGAAGCAATCGCTTCTTACCTTCACGAAAAGCTCGGATGAGCTCGTTTCTGACTTTCGCGTTCACCCGGTGCGCAGCAAGCTCGGATTGGACGCTCTTGATGGCGTCGAGTTCGGCGATGAACTCTTCCGCCCATTTCACGACGTTGTGCCGCTCGAGTCGGTCCTGCATCGTTCGGTTGCGCGCGATCTGCTCCTGCTCCGGCATCGAGAGCGCTTCTTTCAAAGCGGCCACGATGTCCTCTTGATCATTCGGATTCACCACGATGGCCTCGGAGAGCTCTTCTGCTGCCCCGGCCACCTCACTGAGAACTAGAACGCCTTTGCCATCACACTTGCTCGCGACGAATTCCTTTGCCACCAGATTCATCCCGTCCCGCAACGGAGTGATCAGTGCAACATCAGCGGCACAGTACCACGCAAGAAGGGTGCGGAACGGCAACGTGCGATACGAGTACCAGACAGGAACCCAGCCGATCGTCCCGTGCTTGCCGTTGATTTCGCCGATGTGCTCATCGATCTGTCGTTTAAGCGCCAAGTAATGCTCCACCTTCGTCCGAGAAGGGGTCACCGCCAACATGAGATGGACCCTTTCCCTAAATTTGGGATTTGACGTCAAGAAGCGATCGAAGGCCTGCAATCGCTGGAGGATCCCCTTTGTGTAGTCCAGCCGGTCGATTGAGAAAATGAGTTTGCGCTTTCCTGCTTTCTCACGGATGTCGCTTGCTTCCTCCTGTGCGGCACAATCGCAGGACCCCTTGGAAAAGCGATCGTAGTCAATTCCCATCGGAAACGCGTCGACCTTCACCACACGGCTCCCCACGTTGAGCTGCCCCATCGTGTGCTCATGACCGAGGAGATACCGGGCACTGTTGATGAAATGCCGCACGTAACCGTACGTGTGGAACCCGACAAGATCCGCACCCAATAGCCCTTCAAGAATCTCCCTGCGCCAAGGAATCAGGCGAAAGATCTCCGAGGATGGAAACGGGATATGTAAGAAGAACCCAATTTTCGCCTCTGGAAGCTTTTCCCTAATGAGCCGTGGAAGCTGCATGAGATGATAATCGTGGATCCAAATGGTGTCCGTTGGCTCAGCAATGTCGATCACCGCGTCATAGAAGTGCCTGTTTACTCGTTGGTAGGCTGCCCAAAACGCGTCGTCGTACACGACATACTGGGTGAAGTAATGAAAGAGCGGCCAGATTGTTTTATTGCAGAAGCCGTGGTAGTGATCCCTGATCTCATCAGCGGACAGGAAAACCGGACTGGAATTTACGGCGGCGAGTTGCTCTCTGAGCTTCCTTTGTTCTGTTTTGCCCCCTCTCGATGTCACTCCGGGCCAACCGACCCA
>CAZOUO010000071.1:0-11733 GCA_964582975.1 uncultured Thermotogae bacterium
GTCTGAACTTGTACCATCCTCGGCTCAGGCGATCCTTGAACGCCGCCCAGCGCGTCTCTTCGGTCCGTGCAGTTTGCTGTTGGCAGGATAGCATTATTCCTCCTCCTGACGTTTCCGGATACGCGGATCGACATACCCGGCCAGGATATCAACGATCAGGTTCACGGCGACAAAAGCTAGACCGATAATGAGTACAACGCCCATTACGGCGTTAAAATCCTTCCTCAGGATAGCGCGGATCCCGTACTTGGCCATCCCGGGCCACGCAAAGACCGTCTCGACAAGAAACGCGTTGCTCAGCTCCGAAGCGAAGGTCAACCCGAGAATGGTTAGCGGAGGGATGAACGCGGGCTTGAGCATGTACTTGAATGCGACAATTCGATTGGGGATGCCAAATCCGCGCGATGCCTCGATGTAATCTTGACTTGCCACATCGCTCATGCTCCCCCTGGTCAGTCGCGCGATCTGCCCGATCCCCGTCATGGCGATGGCAAGCGAAGGAAGGATGATGTGCAGCAGTGCGTCACCGAGCGCGCTGAAGTCGGACGCGATCAAGCTATCGATGATCAGAAGACCGGTGTGATGAGGGGGTGGAGAGGTCATCAACCCCAGTCGCCCCGTGGTCGGTATCACACCCAAAAGGTAGGAAAAGATGAGCTGCAAAATCAGGCCGACGACAAATGGTGGCACAGCCACACCGACGAACGCGATCACCCGCACCAGATTGTCCGGCCAACGATCCTTGTACCGCGCCGCGAACACTCCCAGAGGGACCCCCAAGATCAGCACCCACACAATCGCCATCAGCACCAATTCCACCGTTGCTGGAAGGTAGTGGGCGATGTCCAGTGCGACGTTGCGGCGGGTCTGAAACGAGAGACCGAAATCACCCCGGAATATCCCCGCGATGTAGGTCCAGTACTGAAGCGGCAACGGTTTGTCCATCCCCATCTCGTGGCGCAAGTTCTCTATCTGTTCCTTGGAGGCAAACGGCCCCAGCGCTAACCGCGCCGGATCACCGGGGAGCATCCGCGCGATGATGAAAATTAGAATCGACAGTCCAAATAGGACTAAGATGGTGTAAAGCAGCCGACGAAGCAGAAAATAAGAAAACCGCATGGTAAGTCTCTATTGTAGTTAATACGAGGGAGGGGAGCTAGCCTCCCCTCCCTCTTTGTCTTTATCTTGTGAGCCGTCTACTCCTCGAACCACCAGTCTCGGAAGTAGTAGTAGAAACTCATCACCGGTCTGTAGGTGAACCCCTTCAGATTCTCTTGGACGGCAACGCGCAACGCCAGAACGTTGACGAAGATGTCCGGGCAGCGCTCCACGATCATGTGCTGAAGGACGTTCATGATGTGGGCCCGCTCTTCTGGGTCGAGCGTCGTCCGCTCCATCTCGATCAGTCGGTCTACCTCCGGATCGAGCAGCCACTCACACGAGGCCCAGGTGCCGGCCGCCTCGGACAAGTACATGAAAGAGAAGTAGGTATCGGGATCGGGGTAGTTCGAGGAGACCGAGATGATCATGATGTTGGGCGTGGTCTCGATCGTGGTTGCCAGGTCGGTCATTCGTCCCCACGGCTCCACTCTGATCTCAACATCCACGCCGAGTTTCGCCATTGTCTCCTTGAACTGGACCGCGACCCTGCGGCGGGCCTCAAGCCCTTGTGGGGTTACCACAACAATCGTCGGAATATTCGGATAGTACTTGCTCTGTTCGAGCTCCTCGCGGGCCTTGTCCAAGTCCTGGTAGTATTGGAAGACCCTGGGGTTGTGACCAGGGATTCCAGGAGGAATCGGACCTCTTGCCGCTCCGGACCCGGGTTCCACCAAGTTGATCATGGACTCGTAGTCAAAGGCCCAGGCCAACGCCCTTCGAATGTGGACGTCATCGGTCGGCACCTTCTTGGTGTTGATCTTGTAACACAGCTCTTCGGGAGACAGGAAGTTGAGTGCCGTAACACCGGGAATGGCGTCCATTTCAACATAGTCCTCGTAGGTGCGCCAGTGTTCGACCATGGTCAGCTCGCCGCGGCGTAGCATCGTCTTGCACGTCGCAGTCTCCTGCAAAAAGATGCTGTGCGCCTCGTCGATGTGCTTGTCCCCCTTTGGCCAGCCTTCCCAGTAGTCGAGGAACCGCTCAAACACGATTTCGCGGCCGCGATCCCACGCCTTGAGTGTGTAGGGACCGGACCCGGCATCCTCATCGGTGGCGACCTCCAGCCAGTGCGTGCCCCAATCGCCGTCCTGCTCGTGAGCGAGAATCGCGTCCTTGTTCACGACGAACAGCCACGGGAGCGTGGCGAGGAACGGGGCATAGACCTTGTTCAGTTTGAAGGTGACACTATAGGGGCCACCGACGGTCGCTTCGGCGACGAGACCCTCCCACAGGAACGAATAGCCGTCTTTGAGCGCCAACATCCGGTCAAGCGAGTATTTGACGTCCTCGGCGGCCAGTTCCGTGCCATCGTGGAACTTCACGCCCTGTCTCAGGTTGAACGTATACGCCAGCCCGTCAGAACTGATCGTCCAGCTCTCGGCCAGCTTGGGCTCAATCTCACCCGTTGAGGACGGGAACACCAGCGCATCGTACAGGTTCAGCATCGCATAGGATTCGGTGTAGTCCGTTCCCCGGGCAGGATCGATCGTTCCGAATTCCTGGGTGTGGCTCATGGTGAAGATGTTGCGGGCAATTACACCTGTGCCAACAAGTGCCACTCCTAGAACCAACGCTGCAAGAACTACGAACTTGACAGACTTCATAATGTACATACCTCCTTCATCGTAAGCCCTTTTCGATTTGCCATTTCAGGCCCAAATCCAGCGACTGTTTTATCACCTCCTTGCCTACAATGGTCTAAGGCTAGTAGAGAGGCGGATTTTCATTCTTCATCAGCATCCAACCGCTTCACGCGCAAACGGAGCTGTTCCATCGCTTCATGAATGTGCGCGACCAGTATCTCGCGCGCCTTCTTCCCGTCACCGGCCTCCAAGGCCTCTAGAAGCTGTAGATGATAGACCTGGTTGTTCTGGGCCTGACGCGCGTAACTTTCTGTGTCCTCTTCAGTAAACGCGTAAGGAAGCATCTGATCCCACAGCCGTTTGAGCATCTGAATGAGGTATCCCTTGTTGCAGGCATTGATAGCAATCCAATGAAACTGCCTATTTGCTCCCTGCAGAGCCATGAGCGCCTCGGAGCTGATTTTCCCTTCCATCTGAGGGAGCAAGTGGTGCATTTGATCCAGCTCTTCTTGACTGATTTCTGAAGCAGCTAGTTCCATAGCCCAGCCTTCCAGTAGCGCTCGCATCTGAAAGATCTCCTCGATGTCATCTATCGACAGCCCCACGACTCGGAATTCCTTGTAGGGTGCACGACTGACAAGGCCCTCCGAAACTAGCCGTGCCAGCGCCTCGCGCACCGTCCGCTCACTAACATCCAAATCTTTTGACAGCTCTATCTGATTCAGCCTCGAACACGGACGGAGGTGACCTTGGATAACAGCGTGACGAAGAGAAGCATGAACCTGATCTGCAAGAGTGGCCCTCCCACTTAGCTTCTCGATTGACCGGAACCGTTTTATAGGCACCCTCCTCGTGTAGCGAAACAACCAGACAAGCCTTAGTGCACAATGCATAAATATAGCGAGGCCAAGCATACCTGTCAAGCGATAAACTTGTCCTGCATCAAGATGAGGATGATCGAGGCAGCCAGACGGTACCCGCCCGTGAATCACTTCAAAGGGGCCATGCCCTGCGTAAGGGTAGATTTACATGCGTTGTCTCCAGAGGCTCTCTCACCTAGAGGCATCTGCGGATTTGAAGCATCTTACGTTCCCAGCCCGCGTTCGCAAATGACGGTCTGCCCGTTCTGCAAGATCTTGTTGTTTCACCGATTCCCTGCAGCGGTACCCGGTGCCTGATCGCCTGGTGCCGTGGTCCTATAGCGCTGAGCTTCCAATGAGGAAAAGAGCTACGCACGGCCGATACTGAAGCGAGAGATTGGCAGTAAAACCACGAACTAATAAGCCGTGGCAGGGTTTTAGGAACCCACTTACATGGTTTACACCTATCCGCGGCCCCCTTTCACGATCTCTACGATGCCTCTTTTGCTGACTCGCAGACGAACTGCTCACTGACCAATCCCATCTCCAACAAAGCGAAGCGGCGGACTCAGAATCCCCAATCCTTGAATGGCTTGCCGAGAACGTCCTTCTCAGGTGGGGGCAGATAACAGCGCTGGCTGTGCGATAGGCCCATGTGAACTAGGGACGTAGCCAACGTAAGGGCAGCGACAGCTGGGTCAACGACTGGAACCTCGAGGCGCTCCCGCAGAGCTGCAGCTACCGTTGACATCCCGGTGTTTCCCAGGACAATGACATCGGCGCCGTCGACATCGATGGCTTTGCGGGCCTCCTTCAGAATTGCTTCAGTGGTTCGCTCTGGGTGCTCCAAATCCAACACGGGCACATTGGCAAACCGAATGGAAGCCACTCTTCCCTGAAATTCGTAGACACGAATCCGATCCTTGATTACTCGTGCAGTGTTTTCGAGGCTGGTCACGACCGAAATCTTGTCTCCCAGGCTGAAGGCGTAGAGGAGTGCCGATTCCAGAGCAGTCGTCACCGGAACGTTGACAAGTCCTCGTACCGCTCTGCCTCCTGGATCCGTTGCGCTATCGATCACAATAGCGTCGTAGCCTTCTTGTTCTGCCTTCCTCACTGCTGCAAGAAGAGGCGGCCCAACCAGCGCCTCATCGACATCGCCTTCCAGCGAGACCGGCCCCTCACTCAGGCAGACCACTTCGAGATCAACTCCCTGCCTGGCCGCTCGACGACGTTCTTCGATCTGTGAGGCCAAGAACTCCTTTGACGAAGTAGGGATGATGATCTTGATTCTCACTTCCCGTTCCTCCCTTCCATGTTGTATGCTCTTCGCATTCGACCGAGAATCCTCCTGATCTAGTCCATCAGATTGTCGCCGATCGCGCCCCACATTCCCACCATCACAAAGGCAGGCCTCGCGAAAGAGGTGTCATTCGATCATTGAGTGCCTGCAGGACGACTCGGATGAACAGCGCTCCGAACAGAAAGGACCCTTGCTCTCCCCTCGATCGCGACAAAGGCGACCCCACTTACTGCCGCGGCCCGGATGTCAGTATGTGGCTCAGTGAAACCTGAGTGGGAACCTTCTCTGCTTGAGAACAGATACAACGTTGGACTACTGAACGGAAGTGTCCACCAGCTTGTATAACGCTTGGTGAACACTCGCCTAGCAACTCTCCTTTTCCCGTAGGTCCTGGTGCTCCGCGCTTTCGAAGCTGGTTCTTATCGGCAGAAGTCGCTGCAGGAAAAGGCTTCCATTGTCTCTCGCTCTGTACCTATTCAGACGTTTCACCTGCATTCTAACCTGCTCCATCGCTTCCTTGCTGTGCTCGACCAGTACCGTGCGCGCAGCAAGGCCATCCCGAGCAGCCAATGCATCGACAAGCTGCGCATGAGAAATCCGAGCTCTTCTCGTAAGTTGCGTATAGCTCTCCGACTTCTCGCCCGCAAAAGAGTAGGGGAGCATTAGATCCCACAACCGTTTGAGCATTCGGATGAGGTATCCCTTGTTACAAGCGCTAATAGCGATCCAATGGAATTCTCTGTGTTTTGTTTCCTGAAGCGTTAGTACTGACTCCAAGCCGGTGTGCCCGTCCACCTCAGGGAGCAACTCGCGCATTCGATCCAACTCTTCCTGACCGATCTCGAAAGTGGCTAGCTCCATAGCCCAGCCTTCCAGTAGCGCTCGCATGTGGAAGATCTCCTCGATCTCCTCTGCAGACAGCCCCACGGCTCTGAATTCTTTATAAGGCTCACGGGTGACAAGACCTTCTGAAACCAACTGTGTGAGCGCCTCTCTCACAGTGCGCTCGCTGACATCGAACTCTCTAGCGAGTTCCAACTGATTCAGACGTTCTCTTGGCTTGATATGCCCGTAAACAATCCCTTGACGAATCCTGTCGTAGACCAGATCCGCAAGACTTGCTTTCGCATCGAGTTTGTTTATGAACTGAAGACTCGAGATCGTTTTCCTCCTGACGTTCCAGACCAAAATCTCATGATCTCAATACACAAATCATTCTAAGTCGTCGACGCGCATCTGTCAAGCCGAGCGCACGCGGGCGGAAACGGAGAAAGTTCCAAACTGACTGCCAATACGGACGCCTCATTAAGATAAGGCACAATGCATTTCAACAAAACACGAAGCGCATCAAAACAAACTATCGCAGTCCTAGTCCTATCGAAATAAGAAACTGCAGGATAGTCATCTTACCGTGAACTATCGATTTAGAAGCGCCTGCCAAGGTCTTGACAAAGACGGAGATCGCCGCTAGAATGCATCATGCATTGTAGGGCGGGTTGTAACTTCTTATCTTGCAATAAAATCACGGAGACATCTCTTGATCAGTGAAAGGGGGTGATACGAGACTATAAGATGGTTAGAAATCCGACTGGAGTAGTTTGAAACTAGTCGTTGAGTAAGGAGGGAAGTGGAATGAAACGGCTGTATGGTGTCACAGCTCTTCTGGCAGGACTGATCGTGGTTCTCAGTTTCAGCGCTGTATTCGCGGAGCCGGAAGTACTCTACACAGGTGGAACATTTGACGCTGGAGGCGCGACCCTACGCATCGGAAATTGGGGCGGTTTCTGGGAAGAACAATGGCAGAAGGAGTTCATCCCGCAGTTTGAAAAGGACTTCAACTGCAGGGTCAGCTACGACGGCGGTTGGCCGTGGTTTCCCAAGTTTGTGGCCGCAGGCGCGAAGAACCCACCGTATGCTGTAAATAACTGGAATCTCTTCCAGATGAGTAAATGTGCAACTGCGGGTGATTTTTTCGTCGATGTCGAGGAGATCAGAGCCAACGTTCCCAACGCTGATAACACGTGGGACTTCGCATGGATAAGCGGCACAGGCGTGACGTGGGGCTTCGGCGAGCACTGTTTCGTGTATCGGAAGGACCTTGTCGAAGAACCCTACCCCACTAACTTTAAAGATTTCTGGCAAGACAGATTTGATGGCATGCGCGCCAGCTACATCACTTCGAACGGCCTCTTCCCGCCGATGTGGATGACTGCAGCGGAGGTCTTTGGCGAAGGGATCCACGACGTCGCCGCCATGGAACAGGCGATGAGGGACTCCATGCCTCACAAGATCGTCGATTTCACCGGCACGATGCAAATGTTGCTCGAAAAGGGCGAAGTCATCATCGGCGAGCAATGGGACGGTGAGCTTTACACCATGCTCGAAGCAGGATTGCCCTTGGGAGTCGTGTGGTGGCCAGAAGGCCGCAGAGCGATCTTAAGTCAAACGTTCACGGTTTCCAAGCACATCTCAGACACGGAGAAGAAACTCGCCTACGCCTTCATCAACCGAGCGCTGGAGCCGAAGTGGCAGTATGAGTTAGCCGAAGTTGGGTTAGGATTGCGACCGACCAACAAATACGTCAGGGTGCCGCCAAAACTGGCAAAATGGGGCGTCGAGAACACGGCCGAATCGGCAGCGAAGATTTGGGTCCCCGACTATACATGGTATCGAGAGAACGAAGATGACATCGTAAGGAAAGCAGAAACCATCTTCGCTGGGGGCTAATAGCCCTCCTTGTACCGGGGGAGTGCTGAAAGGAATCTGCGCTCCCCCTAAACTCTTGACGCTGCTGGCTAGGTCAGTCAATATAGCATCTAGAACTGGAATGATGCAGGTGTAATGGGGGCACAGTGCCAATTCCTTCGTTAGAATTAATTAATCTTACAAAATCATATGGGAAACTAACGGTCGTATCTGGCGTCTCCGTGGCCATAGAAAAGGGAGACTTTTTTTCCATGGTCGGACCCAGTGGGTCCGGCAAGACCACGATCCTACGCATGATCGCCGGTCTGACTACACCGGATAGCGGCTCGATCCTACTGGATCGGAAGGAGATTTCCGGTCTACCGCCCGAACGGCGAGGGTTGGGGCTGGTATTCCAGAACTACGCGGTATTCCCGCACCTCAATGTCTACGACAATGTGGCCTTTGGGCTTAAACTAAGAAAGGTGAGCAAACGCGATACCCAAGACCAAGTCCATGATTTACTAAGGCGCGTGGGATTACTGGGGTATGAAAAAAAGTATCCTCATCAACTGAGCGGCGGTGAGAAACAACGCGTGGCCTTGGCACGGGCAGTGGCACCTAACCCAAAGGTGCTCCTTCTGGACGAGCCTCTCAGCGCCTTGGACAAGAAGCTCCGAGAGGAGATGAAATTCTGGCTCAGAAGCTTCCAAGTCGATCTTGGAACCACGACAATCTACGTCACGCACGACCAAAGTGAAGCTCTCTCTCTTTCTGACCGAGTACTGGTCCTAAACGCGGGTCGAGTTGAACAAGTGGGTAGCGCCCAAGAAATCTATGAAAGTCCCGCTTCGATCTTTGTCGCTGATTTCATGGGCCTGACAAACTGCTTCTCGGGTACGGCAACGGCAACGGACGGCAATCAGATCCAGGTTAGGCTCACTATTAGCCTCAACGTAGCAGCGGCCGTAAGGCACAAATCCTTCGAGATCGGGCAGCCCGTTAATGTGTTCGTCAAACCGGAGGCTATCTCCCTTACTCCCAAAGCCGCTACCCCCACAAAAACTGTCAATAGCTTTGAGGGCTCAATTCTGCAAAGAAGCTACGAGGGAGCGCTTCTCAGGTACAAAGCACTGGTTGGTCAGGAACAGATCGATATCTACGCAATCAACACAAGCGAGAATCGTTTTGACGAGGGTTCCGAAGTTAGAATCTATTTGGCTCCGGAAGGTGTGGTCGTCATCAGTGCGGATGAAAGTGAAAGGGCTGTGGAATGATGCGAGTATCCCGAGAGAAGAAGACCGCTTTTCTCGCTATACCTGCACTTGTCTTCTTCATTTTTTTCTTCATCGTCCCAATCTTCACTTTGTTGGCGCTCGCATTCAACCCTAGGGCGCTGGGAAGCATTGCGATCCAGCCCGTGTTCACGCTTGAAAATTTCAAACTTTTCTTCAGCTTCCCCGTTTACCGACAGAGCCTATTCAACTCGTTATGGCTTGCATCAGCAGCTACAGCAATATGCCTAGTGATTGGATACCCTGTTGCCTATACAATCGCAAGGACACCGAGCAAGCGAGTTCAAGCCTTTTTGGTAATCCTTGTGTTCTCTTCGATGCAAATCGATCTGACGGTGCGAATTTTCGGTTATTTAACTATATTGGGTGACAACGGCTTGATCAACGGCACTCTGATTAGAGCGGGGGCCCTCTCTCGCCCTCTTCCGCTGATGTACAACTCCTTTGGAGCCATCGTTGGTTTAGTCAATCTGAGCCTGCCGTTTCTAATCTTACCTTTGATCGGGATTATCGAAAGCATTTCACCGGATCTTTTGAACGTGGCCAGATTGCTGGGATGTAACAGATGGAAGGGTTTCCTGAAGGTTGAGCTCCCTTTGAGCCTACCAGGGATCATCACCGGTGTACTCTTTGCCTTTGCTATCTCGATGAGCTCGTACCTCATTCCCGTGCTGCTGGGAGGGTGGGGATTGGCTGTCTTGCCGGTTTACATCTATCAGCAGATTTCAAACCAAGGGTTGTGGCAGCGCGGGTCGGCATTTGCAGTCGTTCTCTTGTTGACAAACCTGATTGTGGTTTTTGCCCTGATCCGATACTACTCGCGGGCGTACACAAAACGCTTGATGGCAGCCTAAGGCGGCTATTCTGAGGAGGAAAGTGAATGAAGAAGAGACATTTCTACAAAGAGGGCTATCCTGGTGGATTTAGACTGATCACCACGATTACAGCGATCTTTCTTATCGCTCCCGCCCTGGTGGTCATACTGACTTCATTCAACAGCGCTCCGTACCTCTCCTTCCCATTGAAAGGCTTCTCCGTCCAGTGGATTATCAAATACCTACAATCAGCGCTTTTCACGCAGTCCTTTACCCTTAGCCTGCTCTTGGCCGCCGCAGCGGCCACAGGTGCATTGCTTCTCGGAGTTCCTGCTGCAATTGCCATAGTTCGCGTTCGGTTTCCAGGAAAGGATTTGTTGCAGGCGTTGTTAGTGGCTCCGTTGATGCTCCCAGGGGCTGTTATCGGGCTAGCTCTCTACGCCTACTACGTCAATATCGGCGCACTGATGCGCTCGTTCCCCGGCCTCTTGGTCGGCCATATCATCGTTGCGATGCCGTTTGTGATCATCACCGTGGTCGGTGCCTTGTCCAGCTTTGACATGGATATCGAAAATGCTGCTAGAATGCTTGGTGCAAACGCGATTCAGGCGTTCTTTAAGGCAACGTTACCCAATATCTACCCAAGCATCATGGTCGGAGGATTCCTGGCTTTCATCTATTCCTTCGGGCAATTCGCTGTTTCATTCTATCTAAGTGCACCCGATTTGGAGCCACTACCAATGGCTCTGTACACTACGTTGCGTTTCGCCCACGACCCAAGAGTTGCTGCTGCTGGAACTGTGGCTGTTGTTATCGTGATCTTGTCGATGTTGATCATTAATCGGTTTACCGACCTCGATAAATGGTTCGCAGGATTCAGGTTCTAATCCAAACTACTGACAAGGGGTATCACTGCAAGCCCTGCAGGAAAGCAGTAGGCGGATTCACATCCGGTGGGTATCAATTGAACTGGTTCGCTCAGAGAGCTGAAGGAAAAAGAGGAGGAAAAGAATGCCCAAGCTTGTCTTAATTTTGCCCATCTTGAAGTTTGAGGAACTCGAACGCCGAACTGCCAAAGAATGTAGTGCCATCGCCAGAGAAGACGTTGAGGTTCAAGTAGTGAGTTTGAAAGATGGTCCTGCATCTATTGAGTGTGAGTACGATGTGGCTAGAGCCGAAGCCGGCATTTTACAGGCGGTCAAGGAAGCTGAGGAAAGGGGCGCGGATGCCTGCTTGATCAGTTGTTTCAGCGATCCAGGGCTTGATGCCGCCCGGGAGATCGTCCGAATTCCCGTCATCGGAGCAGGAGAAACGAGCATGTACCTCGCCGCCGCACTGGGTCAGAAGTTCTCGATCGTGACAATCTTGCCCGAAGTGAAGCCACGGATGTGGAATCGTGCCCACATCTATGGAATTGCTGACAAGATTGCCTCAATCAGAGACATTCACATACCAGTACTTGAGCTTGATAGGGACAGACTGGCCATTAGGCAGCGTTTGGTTGAAGAATCAAAAGTTGCAATCGAGCAGGACGGTGCCCAGGGCATCGCCCTAGGATGCACGGGAATGGTCGGGATGGCCGCGAGTCTCAAACAGGATCTGTGGAAAGCCTCCTATGCGGTCCCAGTTATCGATCCGGTGCACGCCATGGTCAAGTTCGCAGAAGCACTCATCGACATGAACCTGTCATTCAGCAGAGAAGCCTATCCTGCACCTCCGACCAAAGAACAGTGACTGTTCCATCACCTAGTGTGGTTGCTTTTCAGTCTTTCTCAGCATCCACCTGCTTTACGCGCAATCGAAGCTGCTCCATCGCTTCATGAATGTGTGTGACGACGATCTCGCGCGCCTTTTGACCATCCCGGGCTTCCAGAGCTTCGATGAGCTGTGGGTGATAGATCTGATCCTTTTGGGTCTGCCGAACGTAGCTTTCTGTATCTTCTCCAGCAAACGCATAAGGGAGCATCAAATCCCACAAGTGAACCGCCCCGGCTTTTCCGGAGGCACTTTTACTTGAGTCCGGCGACCATC
>CAZOUO010000072.1:0-11729 GCA_964582975.1 uncultured Thermotogae bacterium
TTCTGCTTTTGGACAAGGCTCTCCGCCTCTATGAGAAGGCCCCAATAAAACCGTTCCGCAGGTGGGCGATACGGCGGGCACAGCGCTGGATTCTTGAGCGGCAAGAGGCGGATGGCTCGTGGGGTGGGATTCAACCTCCGTGGGTGTACTCTCTGATCGCCCTGCGCACCCTCGGCTACGAGACGGACCACCCGGTGATACAGAAAGGGCTTTCCGGCTTCTACGGAAAAAAGGGGTTCGCAATCGAGGAGCAAACTTTTTTCCGATTGCAGTCTTGTCTTTCTCCGGTCTGGGATACCGCATTGGCGATGCTCGCGCTGCAGGAGGCCGGTCTCCGCGGGGATCACCCTGCGCTGACCACGGCCGGCGAGTGGCTCCTTGACGAGCAGATCTTCACCGGAGGCGATTGGCAGGTTCGGTGCAAGGCACGCCCGGGTGGCTGGGCGTTCGAGTTCGCTAACGACATCTACCCCGATACCGACGATACAGCAGTAGTGATGATGGCCCTGCTCGGGACCAAGCTCGATTCGCAGCGGAAGCAACACGCCCTCGAACGAGGAATGGAATGGCTAGTGGCGATGCAGAGTAAAAACGGCGGCTGGGGAGCGTTTGACCGCAACAACACGCGGACGTGGCCCCGCGAGATTCCATTCTGCGACTTCGGCGAGGTGATCGATCCTCCCTCGGTCGACGTCAGCGCGCACGCCGTTGAATGCCTGGGACGGATGGGGTATCGGAAAGGAGTTCGAGCCGTCGACCGCGGCCTGCGGTATCTCAAACGCGAACAGGAATCCGACGGCAGTTGGTACGGTCGTTGGGGAGTCAATCTCACCTACGGTATCGGCGGGGTTCTCCCTGCACTTGAGGCGATCGGCGAGGACCTACACGCGCCGTACGTTCATCGGGCGGTCGATTGGCTGATCGAGCATCAAAATAACGACGGCGGGTGGGGCGAGTGTGTGGAAGGGTATGCCGATCCTGTGTGGCGCGGCCGCGGTCCTTCGACGGCATCGCAAACGTCTTGGGCGCTGTTGGCTCTGATCGCCGCCGGCGACGTCAACCATCCGGCGGCGCAACGTGGTATTGCTTACCTGTTGAAGACGCAGACAGAAACGGGGGGCTGGGACGAACCCTTCTACACAGGGACAGGATTCCCGATGGATTTCATGATCAACTACCACCTGTATCGGGACATCTTTCCGCTTTTGGCATTGGGTCGCTACCGACGTGCTCTGAGGGAGACACCATGGAGATCGTGAAGGCCAAGGTGTTCGGTTTCTGCTTCGGGGTTCGTCGGGCCGTAACGATGATCGAGAGCGAGCTAGAGGAACGCGGCCCCCTGTACACTCTGGGAGCAATCGTGCACAACACGCACGTCGTTGAGGAGCTTACAAACAAGGGTGTGCAACTGGTAAAAACCCTGGATGAAGTGCCCGAAAAGGGAGCCGTAGCGATCACTGCACACGGGGCCGGGGAGGAAGTGCACGAGGAGATCAAACGCCGCAACCTACGATTGATCGATACGACCTGTCCGATCGTCCGCCGTGCCCAAGAAACAGCGGCCCACCTCGTCAAGGAGGGGTTCTTCGTCGTTCTCTACGGGGAGGCAGAACACCCCGAAGTAAAGGGAATCCTCTCCTGGACGCGCGGGCAAGGTGACGCCACGCAATCACCTGAGATCACCGTCCCACCAGAAGCGAAGGGGATTGCCATCATCGCTCAAACCACGAAGAACCCGAAGCTATTCGGAGAGTTTGCCCAACAGATCGCCAAGCGATACACCGGCGAGGTCCCGGAGATCCGAATTGTTGATACCACCTGCCCAGAGACCGGTCGCCGGTACCAGGCGGCCAAGGAACTTGCGCAGCAAGTAGAGGCCTTGATTGTGGTGGGAAGCCGTTCTTCGGCCAACACGCGCAAGCTTACGGAGACCTGCCGCGCGACTGGCGTTCCCACATACCACATTGAGACAGCAAGTGAGATCGAAGAGGGCTGGTTAACCGGAATCAACCGGTTTGGGGTGACCGCGGGAGCCTCCACTCCAGACGACATCATCGAGGAAGTCGTTAAGCGACTGTGCAATCACGACGAAGAAAGCATGACGAAGGGAGGGATGGAGATCGCCGAAATCTCCTGAAAATGCCAATGCAAACGCGCATCGAAGAGGGAATTAACCTGAAGCTCTACCAGGACATCATCCAAAGATTCACCAGTCGAGCACCGGAGTTCATCGACATCACCGAGGAAGTGGAGGCAATGCTCGAACATTCAGGCATCCATGAAGGATCGATTCTCATCTACTCCCGTCACACCACGGCGGCGATAAAGATCAACGAGAACGAGCCGCTGCTGCTCAAAGACATGGCACACTTTTTGGAACGCGTTGCGCCAAGAGAGGCCGACTACAAACACAACGACTTTGTCATTCGTACGGCCAACATGACCGAGGACGAGTGCCCGAACGGCCACTCGCATTGCCAACATCTATTACTAGGAGCAAGCGAAAGGATCCCAGTCAGCGAGGGGAGACTTCTCTTAGGAAGGTGGCAGCGGATCTTTTTGGTTGAGCTTGACCGTCCGCGGGTGCGGGAAGTCGTCATCCAGATCCAGGGATGGTAGACGAACACATTGTCGTGTTGATGAAGCGGCCAACTTCCCCACCCCCTCTCTCTGAATCCGAAGCACTCTGTATGCAGCTGGCCCGAACCCACTATGAGAACTTCACCCTCATTTCATGGCTGGTTCCACGAAGGATACGGCCACACCTCGCTACCCTTTACGCCTTCTGCCGCACGGTCGACGACATCGGCGACGAGGCCCCAGGTGACCGGATCAATCTACTCGACCGCTTTGAAGCGGAGCTGCGCGCTGCCTACAATGCAAGACCCCATCATCCCGTAATCGTTGCCTTGCAGCGCACAATCAACCGCTTCGACCTCCCAATGGAGCCGTTTTGCAGACTGATCGAGGCAAACCGGATCGACCAGCAAAAAAACCGCTACGAGACATTGTTAGAGCTCCTCAACTACTGCGAGCATTCGGCTAACCCGGTCGGAAGGCTCTTTCTCATGCTCTACGGATACCGGGATGAAGAGCGGTTTGGCTTGTCAGACGCGACGTGCACCGCCCTCCAGCTGACGAACTTCTGGCAGGACATCAAGCGCGACTTTGCAATGGGTCGGATTTATCTTCCCGAAGAGGAGATGAGACGCTTTGGGGTTACGGAGGAAGATTTGGCGAAAGACGAGGCAAACGATCCAGTGAAGAAGCTTTTGCGCTTCCAGGTAGCAAGAACGAGAGACTATTTCAAAGCCGGGCTCCTGCTGATCGACCGGGTGCACGGACATCTCAAGGTCGATGTTGCCCTCTTTTCCCGGGGAGGGTTGGCGATCCTGGACAAGATCGAGGAGCAAAGCTTCGACACGCTAAGAGCTCGGCCAACGCTTGCTAAAAGAGATAAGCTTGGCCTGTTTTTTTCTACCCTCCTTTCCAGAAGGCGAAAGACATGGATCGGGCGCTGAAAGCCGCCTACCGAATATGCACCAGGCTGACCCGGCGCCAGGCAAAGAATTTCTATTACGCCTTCCTCACTCTTCCCAAAAAGAAGCGCCGTGCGATCTACGCAGTGTATGCGTTTTGCCGCGAAGCGGACGACATCGCTGATGAGGCAGGCGAGATCAAGGAGAAGAAAACTGCGCTTCGCCGGCTGCACGACCGCTTACAAAAGGCGGCGTCTGGGGAACCAGACACTTCTAGCGATCTAGCTTTGTCCGATGCCATTGCCCAGTACAAGATAGATCCGACCGATCTGACCGACGTGATCGACGGAGTCGAGATGGACCTCACCGTCTCTCGCTACGCCAGCTTCGAGGAGCTTCGTGGTTATTGCCGATTGGTCGCATCGGCACCGGGTTTGGCCGTCCTTCCCATCCTTGCACGCGGCCGCAAAGACGATGCGATCACTGAGGAGAGCCGCGAACGGGCGACGGCCCTTGGCATTGGAATGCAGCTTGCCAACATCGTCCGCGACATCGTCGAGGATCTGACAAGAGACCGCATCTATCTCCCCCAGGAGGATCTGGAACGGTTCGGCGTTTACGAGCAGGACCTTCGCCAGTCAAAAGCCTCTGAAGCGTTACGAACGTTGGTGGCGTTTGAGAGTGCCCGCGCCCGTGAGTACCTCTACGAGGGGGAAAGGCTCCTCACCTGCCTTCCGCGCCGTTCAAGGGGATGTCCGGCGCTTCTTTCAGCGATTTACTCTCGTATTCTCAACAAAATTGAGGACAACAACTACGACGTCTTGGCATCCCGAACCTCGCTCTCCACCTGCGAGAAGGTTTGGCTCATGCTGCGTACCTGGGCAAAGACCCTCCTGCGATGAAGAGAATCGTCGTGATCGGTGGCGGTGCTGCTGGAATCGCTGCCGCGTGCTGGCTAGCCGAACAAGGTGTAAAGATTCTTCTGCTCGAGCGAGCACCCCGCTTGGGAGGACGGGCTGCATCATTCACCCATCGCCGTCGGGACGAGGAAATCGACTACGGACACCACGTGCTGATGCGTTGCTGCAGGCAGACACTTGCTCTTCTTGAGCACTTGGGGATGTGTAAGGCGGTCGCGTTCCAACCACGGCTACGCGCCCCGATGACTGACGGGTCGCACGCAGTGGTGCTGAAATCCGTTGCGTTGCCAGGTCCATTCCATCTGTTGCCAGGCTTGCTACGCTATCGATTGCTGACCTTACAGGAGCGGTTGAGCGTTGTTTGTGCGGCTCTTTCCCTTCTTCTACTCGATTCTCCTAAATGCGTCTCGTTCCTCGAGTGGCTTCAGAAGCACCGCCAAGTCCCCACGGCAATCGGGCGACTGTGGGACCCAATTTGCGTGGCCACCCTGAACGCACACACAAACGCTGTCAGCGTGGCAGCGGCAGCAAAGGTTTTCAGAGACGGTTTCTTCACGGCGCACGGCGCCGACCTGGGGCTGTTTACCGTTCCTTTGTCCCGTGTTTTTTCCGCAGCGATCCCGTACCTACAAGCCAGAGGTGGAGAGATTCGGTTGAAAGCACGCGTTGAGAAGATCCTCATCGAAAGCGGAAGAGCCACTGGGGTTCGATTGTCGAGCGGCGAGCAAATCGAGACCTCAGGGATCATCGCTGCGATCCCGCCGTTCGATCTCTTTCCCCTTCTCCCTGAGGATGTAGCCAAGTCATCAACATTTGCAGCAATGCGCCAGCTACGCTGGTCGCCGATCGTCAACCTCCACCTGTGGTTTGACGGTCCTGTGATGGACGAGCCATTCCTGATCGCCGTCGAATCCCCGGTGCAGGCGATCTTCAACATCAGCCAAATCCAGGCAAGAGACGGTCACACGCACATCGTCCTTTCACAAAGCGCGGCACAAGATTTGATACATCTTCCGAAGGAAGAGATTCGGGACCGGCTTCTCGCTGCGCTTGAAGAACTCCTTCCGGCCGTCCGCACCGCGCAGCTGCTCGATTCTCTGGTGATCAGGCATCCTCGTGCAACCTTTCTTCCCTCACCGGGGAGCGGCGCCCAACGGCCCGGATCTAAAACGCCAGTCGATGGACTATTTCTTGCCGGCGACTACACGGCTACCGGCTTGCCATCGACGCTGGAAGGGGCGGTGCGCTCAGGAAGGATCGCGGCAACACTTGCTAGTCGCGTATCCTTGAATCCCCACTAGAACCGACTGTGCACCGGCGACAGCGCGACCGGAAAGGCCTCCTCGATTTTCAACCAACGCCGTTATTCCCACAAAGTGAGATTCCAATTGCATTGCGCAGGACTGTCCCAGAGGTATAATTCCGTGTCGAAGCGAGGTGATGATCATGTCAGAGACAATGACCGAAAAGGTCCTTTCACGACACGTGCAAGAAGGGACGCTCGAGAGAGGCCAAGAAGTCGGAATCCGAATCGATCAATGCTTGACCCAGGATTCCACCGGCACCATGGCCTGGCTGGAGTTCGAATCTTTGGGGCTTGAACGGGTAAAGGCCAAGCTCGTCGTCTCCTACAGCGACCACACGTCTCTCGGGTTTAAGGGGGAGTCTACCGACGATCACCTGTTCCTCCAGACGATCGCCTCGCACTACGGGGCGAAGTTCTCGAAGAACGGAAACGGCGTTTGTCACCAAGTGCACTACGAGCGATTCGGCATCCCCGGCAAGACCCTGCTCGGCTCAGATTCGCACACCCCGACAGCCGGAGGCCTGGGCATGCTCGGCATCGGCGCGGGCGGCGTTGACGTCGCCGTGGCCATGGGTGGCGGTCTGTTCTACCTCACCGTACCCCAGATGATGCAGGTCGTGCTCACCGGCGAGCTTTCCTGGGGGGTGTCGGCAAAGGATGTCGCCCTGGAGATCCTCCGCCGGATTTCGGTCAAAGGAGGGGTGGGTTACTTCCTCGAGTTCACCGGCCCCGGTGTTAGGAACCTTTCCGTCCCGCAGCGCGCCACGATCACAAACTTGTGCACCGAAACCGGCGCGACTTCATCCATCTTCCCATCGGACGAGGGGACAAAGGAATTCTTGAAGATGCAGGGTCGGGAGAAAGACTGGGTGGAGCTTACCCCCGATAAAGGGGTGAAGTACGACAAGACGCTGGAGGTCAACCTTTCCACGCTGAAGCCCTTGGTTGCTATGCCCGGGATGCCGGACAACGTCCACGATATCGATGAGGTCGTTGGCACAAGAATCGACCAAGTGTACATCGGATCCTGCACCAATGGGAGCTACCGCGACATGAAGGTTGTTGCGGAAATGCTTAAAGGAAAGCACGTCTCCACCGACATCGACGTGATCATCTCACCGGGATCGCGACAGGCCTGGGAGATGCTGATGGAAGACGGAAGCTTCCTCGCCCTCACCAGGGCGGGAGCCCGATTGATTGAGCCGGGCTGCAACGCGTGCATCGGCATCGGGTTTGTGCCCGGAGATGGCCATCTCTCTCTGCGCACGGTGAACCGAAACTGGAAGGGGCGAGGTGGAAGCAAGTTCGGGAAGATCGCCCTGTGTGGTCCTGAGGTCGCCGCGGCGTCCGCTCTCGCTGGCCGCATCGCCGATCCACGCGAGCTGCCTGCAGCGGAGGTCGAGGTGGATCACCTCACCGTCGACGACTACTTGATCCTCGAACCCGATGGCGATAGCGTGGAGATTCGCCGCGCGCCGAACATCGTTGCTCTCGAGCCCCAAAAGCCGCTTGTCTCAGTGCTCAAGGGCGAGGTGCTCATCAAGGTCGGTGACGGCATCTCGACCGATGCCGTTTTGCCCGCAGGCCCGCTGACCCAACATTTGCGCAGCAATCTCCCCGAGATCGCCAAGTACACGTTCCACTACGAGGACAAAGACTTCGCCGACCGAGCGCTGGAAAAGAAGGGCGGTTTCATCGTGGGAGGAGAGAACTACGGTCAAGGCTCCTCGCGCGAGCACGCCGCCCTGGCACCGTGGCAGTTGGGCATCAAGGCAGTATTCGCCAAAGGCTATGCCCGGATCCATCGCGCCAACCTGATCAACGTGGGGATCATCCCTTTCACCTGCGATACAGACCGCATCGATCAGGGCGACGAGTTGGAGATCGATGTTTCCAATCTGGCCGGAAAGCTCAAGCTCAAAAACAGAACCAAGAACGAGACACTCGACGTGAAGCACGACCTTTCTACCCGCGAAATGGAGATGGTCAAAGCAGGCGGCCTGCTTGCCTACACGGCTCAAAAGAAAGCCTGATAACGGCTCCTTTACGCCGATAAAGAGACAGCGCACCGTTTCTCCCTAGAAGCGGTGCGCTGCTCTCTTTTCGCATGCTTGACATCGCATGATGATCGTTGTACGATACCGTCAGATAGTGAGATTTCTGTCTCGCATAAAGAGAAGAGCAGATATGAGTATGTTAGCGACACTTGAGAAAGGCATAAAAATCCTGAGTCTGTTTAACAAGGCGACCCCTGCATTGAACGTCTCCGACGTCGTCGCCCAGCTTGGCCTTCCCAAAAGCACGGCCTACCGATATCTGGCTGTCCTGAAAAAACATGGATTGATCGAGGAAGACACCGGACCTGGGACCTACCGCCTTGGGCAAAAGATCCTTGAGCTGAGTCAACTTGTTTCCAGAACGAGCCTTCAGGAACTGGCTCTTCCCCTTATGGAGCGGCTCTCCCGGCAAACAGGAGAGACGGTCATCCTCGCTCGCCTCCGCAAGCACGTGGGCGTCTGCCTGGAGAAGGTGGAAGGCCATCACGCCCTCCGCGTCACCCACGAGCGCGGTGCCACGTTCCCCCTCCACGCTGGCGCTACCGGCAAGGTCCTCATGGCGCATCTCTCCGGTGAAGAACAAGACGCCACCATCGTTGATGTTGGCCTACCGCGGTTCTCCGAAACAACGATCACCGAGCCGAACCGGTTGCGGCTTGAGCTGGGCAAGATCAAGGAGCAAGGTTTTGCCGAAAGCGCGGGGGAAACCATTCATGGAACGTACAGCATCGCTGCGCCTATTTTCGGTCGGTCGGGGCGTATCATCGCGGCATTGAGCGTCTCTGCGCCGCGCCACAGGCTGAACGACAAGAAAACACAGAAGGCGATGATTGCTTTGCTCGTAAAAACCGCGCAAGAAATTACGGACAAGATTGAAATGGCCGACGTCCCATAACTACTGAATGCGAAACTGGTAAAGGAGGAAATTAAAGATGGCAAGCGATGGTTCCGCGTCGCAGAAGGGCGCTCCAATTACGATCACGAACGGGCAACTGTCAGTTCCGGATAGTCCGATCATCCCCTACATCCGCGGTGATGGCATCGGCACGGACATCAGCCCAGTCATGCGAAAAGTCGTCGATGCGGCGGTTGAGAAGGCCTACGGTGGCACACGGAAGATAGAATGGTTGAAGGTCTACGCCGGCGGCGAAGCGATCGAGCAGAATCATCCCGAACTCTCCGAAAAGGAGATCGTAGCGGTCCCTCCGGACGAGCGGCAAAAGCTCTATCTGCCAGAGGAGACCATCAAGGCAATCCGAAAGTACTTGATTGCTATCAAGGGTCCGCTGACTACCCCCGTGGGTGGTGGAATCCGCAGTCTCAATGTGACCCTGCGCAAGCTCTTGGACCTCTATGCCTGTGTCCGACCGGTGCAGCACATCGGCACCCCGGCACCGGTCAGGCACCCTGAGGATGTGGACATCGTCTTCTTCCGCGAGAACACCGAAGACGTCTACGCGGGAATCGAATGGCGCGCCGGCACGCCGGAAGCAGACAGGGTCATCGACTGGCTTCAGACGGAGATGAAGGTCAAAGGAATCCGCTTCCCGAAGATGTGCGGCATCGGCGTCAAGCCGATCAGCGAGGAGGGATCCAAGCGCCTGGTCCGCGCGGCGATCGAGTACGCGATTAAGAACAACCGTTCGTCGGTCACGCTCGTCCACAAGGGAAACATCATGAAGTTCACCGAGGGCGCGTTCCGCGACTGGGGCTACGAGGTCGCCAAGGAGTATCCGCAGTTTGTCACTGAGAACGACGTGACGACCGAGCACGGTGGAAAAATCCCCAAAGGGAAGATCGCGATCAAGGATCGGATCGCCGACCAGTTCTTCCAGCAGATACTGCTGCGGCCGACCGAGTACTCGGTCGTGGCCACGATGAACCTGAACGGCGATTACGTCACGGATGCCGCTGCTGCTCAGGTCGGCGGGCTCGGCGTGGCTCCCGGTGCGAACATCAACTACGACACCGGCCACGCCATCTTCGAGGCAACCCACGGTACGGCTCCCAAGCACGCCGGCCAGGATAAAGTCAACCCCGGAAGCATCATCCTCTCCGCGGTAGAGATGCTGCGCTACCTGGGCTGGCCCGAGGCGGCGGAGATGATCCTTGCGGGGATCAAGGCCGCGATCGCCTCAAAGCGCGTGACCTACGACCTCGAACGCCAGATGGAGGGAGCAACGCTCGTCTCCTGCTCCCAGTTCGGCAACGAGATCATCAAGAACATGTAAAGAGGGTGAAGGACCGATGGCACAGAAAGGAATTCGCGAATACGACGCGAAGCGCCTCGTTGCCAAAGCGGTACCGGATTACTCGGACGGAAAGCTCCGCCTCGACGATCGTTCGGTACTCGTCTCTCCGAAGACCGATCTTGCGGCATTGCCCGACGAGCATCCGTGGTTGACGAGCGAGCGGCTGGTTGTCAAACCGGATCAGCTGTTCGGAAAGCGCGGCAAGAACAACCTCCTGTTGGTCAACGCGACTTACGACGAGGCCAAAGCGTGGATCGGGGAACGGATGAACAAGCAGGTGACGATAGAACAGACGACCGGGGTGACCACGGGAACCCTCACCCACTTTCTCATCGAGCCGTTCGTTCCGCACGAGGAGGAGTACTACCTCGCCTTCACCTCCAAACGGGACGCGGACGTCATCTACTTCTCCACCAAAGGTGGTGTCGATATCGAAGAGGTCTGGGACTCGGTGATCACGATCGACGTGCCGATTACTACCGACCTTGCGCGCATTGACGTTACCCCGCACCTGCCCGACATCCCGAACAAAGAGGCCGTCGCGGAGTTCATCAAGGTCCTTTACGCCATCTACTCCGATTATCACTTCACGTACCTGGAATTCAATCCGATCACCTTTTCTGGCGAAACGCTTGTCCCGCTGGACACGGTCGCCAAGCTGGACGACACGGCGTCGTTTCAATGCGCGGAGAAATGGGGGACGATCGAATTTCCGAAGGCGTTCGGAAGCACGGCCACCAAGGAAGAGGCCTACGTGGCCTCTCTCGATGAGAAGACCGGTGCGTCGTTAAAACTCACCCTGCTCAATCCCAACGGCCGGGTGTGGACCCTGGTCGCCGGTGGAGGGGCAAGCATCATCTACGCCGACACGGTGGTCGATCTTGGTTTCGGCAAGGAACTCGCCAACTACGGGGAGTACAGCGGCAACCCAACCACCGAGCTGACCTACGAGTACACCAAGACGCTGCTCGATTTGATGACACGCAAACCGGATCCGCAAGGCCGGCCGAAGTACCTCTTGATCGGCGGCGGGATCGCCAACTTCACCGACGTGGCCAAAACCTTCACCGGAATCATCCAGGCGCTCGAGGCCTACAAGGACAAGTTACGCGAGAACAACGTGAAGATCTACGTGCGCCGCGGCGGCCCAAACTACAAGGAAGGCCTGGAGAACATGCGGCGGCTCGGGGAGCGGATCGGCGTGCCGCTTGAGGTCTACGGCCCGGAGACCCACATGACCCGCATTGTCTCGCTGGCACTGGAGGAGGCGGTTCGATGAACGACTACGAACTGTTCTGCCCTGACACCAAGGCGTTCGTGTACGGCGCGCAGACGCGGGCGGTGCAGCGGATGCTCGACTTCGACTACCTGTGCCGCAAGGACTCTCCAAGCGTGGTGGCGATGATCACCCCGGAAGGTGGTGGGTTCGAGACGTTCTTCTGGGGGACCAAAGAGATCCGTCTTCCGCGACTGAGGGGTATTCCCGAGGCCACACATAAATTCCCCGCAGCCGACGTGATGGTCAACTTCGCCTCGCAACGCTCCGCCTACGATGTCACGATGGAGGCACTTGCCACCGAGACGATCCGTACCATCGCTGCTATCGCCGAGGGGATCCCCGAGAGACAATCCCGCATCGTGGCCACCACCGCCAAGGCGAAGGGCAAGTGGATCATCGGTCCAGCGACGGTTGGTGGGGTCAAAGCCGGTGCATT
>CAZOUO010000073.1:0-11720 GCA_964582975.1 uncultured Thermotogae bacterium
TCCCTTCGAGCCGATTCTCTACTTATGACTGGTCCATTTCTAGGGGTGCACGCCCTAAGTAGCTAGGTCTAAACGAGGGCTGTCCGATAAGAACGCCTCTAAGTAATGAGGAGTGATGGCAGATTATGCCCAGAGGGCACCTTGACACTCGTGGTCTTCTAGTAATATATTTGTGTACAAAGAGCCTATTCCAGAAAGAGAGATCCATTTCTAATCTAGCAATACGGAGGTGAAATGGTAGAAAGACAAAGCAAGGAAATTCGAACCATCGTAGCTAGTACCTCATCAGGCGAACAGATATCTTTTCCGCTCGCGATCATTAGAGGTGAAAATCGGGGACCCGTGGTAGGGATCATTGCGGGGCTTCACGGAGGCGAATATTGCTCAATCGACGCAGCGTTGCGGATGTATTCGCTTTTTAATCCTCCAGAACTAAACGGAGAAGTTCGAATTGTCCCTGTAGCAAATGTGCCAGGATTTATGAGTCGCACAATGTTTGTGGTCCCACAAGATAAGAAGAATCTGGCACATCACTTCCCTGGCCGCCCAGACGGCTCGTACAGTGAGCAACTTGCTAGATTAATACATCAAGAGGTAATTGATAGTTGCGATTGCGTAATTGAACTACGGGGCGGTGAATTGGTGGAGATGATGGCCCCGTACGCAAGTGTCCAACGCACGGAAGATGAAAAATACAACACGAGAGCTAAAGAAATGGCTGAGAGCTGTGGTATAGAGAATGTAATACTTCGGGAAATAAGGCCCCCAAAGGAGTCGGAAGCTGCTTATGCTGCCGCTGCTTTTTCGGGAAAGCTTTCCATCTTGATTGAAGCAGGAGGACAGGGATTACGGTCTGAAGAAGATGTTACTTTAGTGACGTCAGCAATCCTGAATATCTCAGGTCATCTTGGCATGATAGATCATAAGGCTCCTGCCTCTGCGGTCAAACACACTTATATGGATAGCTTCATCGATGTTGTAAGTCCGGCAGAAGGGATGTTCTACTGTGAGGTAGAAATCAATGAAGAGGTACGGAAAGGTTCGGTAGTAGGGATCATTCGTAACTACGGCGATGAACTGGTTTCACAGGTTCACGCACCGGAAGATGGTATTGTTCTTGGCATTGTCACGTCGTTTGGAGTGAGACAGGGAACTACAGTGATGGGCCTTGGTAGGAAGATATGAACTCGAGCAATAGGTTAGGATATAGAAATAAAAGTCTCAAAACATTTTTTAAAAGGGGGTGATATGCTGCCGTATGTTAGCGCTGTGTGAGGTATCGCAAACGAGAGGCATTTCAAAAAGGAGGTAGCGGAATGGTGCAAGGGCAGAAGTCGCGACTTCACGTTGTGGGAATTTGGGCTTTTGTTATCGCTCTCTGTGTTTTAGCCCCAGCCGTTAGCGTTAGTGGTGAAAAGGTCTTACGATGGCCTGTCAATGAAAACCCGATGACGCTTGATCCTGGAGCGGCGTTCGCAAATACATCCCTACAGATAATGCAGAACCTTTTCGATAGTGTTACAAGACTTGACAATGACATGCAAGTTACGCCGGCGCTTGCGGAGGGTTGGGATATCTCTGATGACGGAACTCTATATACGTTCCACCTTCGCCATGATGTGCGCTTCCACAACGGGAAGCCACTCACAGCCCATGACGTCAAATACTCTTGGGAACGAGCCCTATGGCCCGAAACTGGTAATCCTACCACGTTTTTCCTATATCCCATCGAGGGTGCGGAGGCTGTTGAAAAGGGTGAAACTAGAGAGTTGTCTAGTGTTAGTGTAGTAGATGACTACACTCTGCAAGTTAAACTTACTAATCCGACAGGGTACTTCCTAGTTCTCAGTGCTGCAGCAAATTACTATGTTGTAGACAAAGAAACTGTCGACAAATATGGACCAGAATGGATCAAAGCCGGCAATCTTGTAGGGACAGGGGCCTACAAGCTCTCAGAATGGGTTGAGGGAGAGCGTGTGGTACTTGTCGCTAATCCCGATTACTACGGAGGGAAACCTGTCATCGATCGCGTGGAAATCCCCATTATTCCTGACGCTGCTACTGCCATGCTCCGATACGAGGCCGGGGAGCTAGACGTAGTACCTGACTTGACGCCTGCTGATGTTCTCCGCTTTTCTACGGATCCAAGACGTAAACAGGAGTTGCAAATTACACCAATTCTTCGAACGACGTGGCTCGGCTTTCATGTGAATATGGAGCCTTTTGGCAGCAACAAGGCGTTGCGGGAGGCTGTTGCATACGGGATTGATCGCGAGAAGCTTGTCAAGGTCGTTTTCCAAGGAGTCGGTATGGCAGCTTATTCCTACCTACCGCCGGGCATGCCTTGCCACAATCCTGATCTGAAGCCCTATTTTTTCGACCGAGAAAAAGCCAGGGACAAAATGGCGGAAGCTGGCTTTCCAAATGGCGAAGGACTCGACCCAATAACGTTGGCCCTACCGGAGGATGAGGTACCAGCTTTTGAATTCATCCAAGCCCAGTTGTTAACCAACTTGGGCATCCGAAGCGAACTACAAGTAATACCTGGCAAGTCCTACTGGGGAAGGCTAATTACACATGAATTTGCAGTGTTCCGGGGCAGCATGGGTGCAGACTACCCAGATGCACAAGAATTGCTGGAATATCTGTTCTTGTGTGGCTACGGTACCAACTATGGCGAATACTGTAATCCTGCGTTCGATGTCCTTGTGCTCGCGGGAAATAAAGAGCCAGACATGGAGACACGGTGCGTGCTGTATGGAGCTGCCGAGAGGATCCTTCTCGAAGATGCAACAATGATACCACTATTCTACCCAGCTCAAACTGCAGTAGTAAAACCCTATGTTAAAGGATTTAAATACACTCCTCTTTACGTTGTAACTTTCAACCAGGTGGATATAGTCGATCATTGAACGTTATGCTAAGGCCTGCTCCCCTTTTCTCTAACGTGGGGAGCAGGCTCTGTTTTGAGCCACAGTTGCTTGAAAGAGATGCGAGTAAGCTTTCCGAGCTTTGTCACTTCGTATCATTTGAATTAAAGATGGCATGGATGATTGCCTATGCTAGCTTATATTATTAGACGAGTCCTATTTGCTTTCTTAATAGTTTGGATCGCAGCGACAGTCGTCTTTGTTGTGATGCATTCGGTTCCTGGTGGCCCATTTGATGGCGCTAGAATCATGACCGATGAAGCACGGGCAAACCTCAATCGACTCTATGGTCTTGACCTTCCTGTGTACCAGCAGTACGGCAATTACATGAAGTCCGTCTTGCGTGGTGACTTTGGAATATCTTTCAAATACCGCGCGATGCGTGTTTCAGAAATTATCAGGCGGCGATTTCCTATTACTGCTTCTATAGGTGCCAGCGCGTTGGTACTAACATCAATTGTCGGTATCCCCCTTGGGATTCTAGCCGCGTTAAAACGCAATTCGTTGTGGGATTACTCAATCATGTTTTTTGCCTCACTTGGTTACGCTATACCAAACTTTGTGACGGGACTTCTTCTTCTTCTGGTACTTGCGGTTAAGCTAAGAGCATTCCCAGTTGGGGGTTGGGGTAGCCCGTTGAGTGTTGTGCTTCCAACAATTGCGTTGAGTCTTCCAAGTGTCTGTCTCATTGCTCGCTTGACGCGGTCAAGTATGATTGATACGTTGGGGGAAGAATACATAAAAACTGCTCAGGCAAAAGGCCTGTCATTGTCATTCGTAATTGCTAAGCACGCTTTTCGTAACGCAGTTATTCCCGTGATTACTGTTCTTGGCGTCATCGGTAGTTTCATGATAAGCGGCAACATCGTCATTGAAACGGTTTTTGCAATTCCTGGCATTGGAGCTTATTTTGCTACCAGCATCAAAGATGCGGATTATCCAGTTGTCATGGGAATCACACTCTTGCTTGCAGCCATCATCGTGTGCATGAATCTGTTAATAGATCTTACTTATGGAATAATAGATCCAAGAATTATTTACGATTAAAAAGGAAATAAGTTGAAGCAATACAGTACAAAAAGTCTATGGTATCTTGCTATTCGCCGTTTCGTCCGAAACAAGGCAGCACTGGCAGGCGGGATATACCTTCTGTTTGTCATCGTTATCGCTGCTGGAGCAGGAATTTTAGCTCCTTATTCTTACTACGAAATGAGTTCAGACCCTCTCCTGTCACCAAGTATGAGTCACATCATGGGAACAGATGAGTTTGGCAGAGACATCTTCAGTAGACTAGTGTACGGTGCCCGAGTTTCCATTATGGTTGGCTTCTTGAGTCAAATCGTCGTGTTCTTCGTGGGTCTTTTCGTAGGAGGAATAGCCGGATTCTTTGGAGGTAGCGTTGACATGATACTGATGCGGATAGCTGACATTCAATTTACGTTCCCTCCAATCTTATTGGCGCTCGTCTTGCTTGGGACGATTATTTCGCGAAGCTTGATGAGCATAGTTATTGTAATTGGTCTAACCGCGTGGCCTACGATGGCACGATTGATTCGCAGCCAAGTCCTTGCCATAAGAATGAATACATTCATAGAGGCGGCATTAGCATACGGTGCAACGCCCCAGAGGATTCTGATTCGGCATGTGCTTCCAAACATCATGGGGCCAATAACCGTGCAAGTGACCTTTGGAGTCGCTAATGCAATAATGATTGAGGCATTTCTAAGTTTTATTGGGCTGGGCACCCCACCACCAACTCCCTCGTGGGGGGGGATGCTAAGTGCGAGCTTCTCATGGATTAGAATATACCCCAGAATGACGCTATTGCCAGCCGTGGCCCTCTCTTCTACCCTGATTGCGATCAACCTTCTTGGAGATGGGGTTCGTGACGCGTTAGACCCAAGAAGTGAGCGGCAAATGCAACCGTAGTTATAGAGAAAGGAAGGTGTACAGATGCTAAAAAATACTTGTGCCTGAGGAAATCCACAATTCACTAAAACGGAGACACTTTTCATAGCTGCTAATAGAGAGAGGTGATAATAATATGAAAGATTTTGAGATCGTTCAAAAAACAAATGCCAATGGCCAAATCATCACAGTGCCCAAAGCAGTGATCAAAGGAGAAAAGCCTGGTCCCTCGTTGGCACTAGTCGCTGCGGTCCACGGGTGTGAGTTTTGCGGCATAGAGGTAACTGTACGGCTTTACCGCGATCTCAGACCTGATGAAATAGCCGGGACTATTCGAATGGCAATGGTGGCCAATCTTCCGGCCTTTCGAGCGCGGACAATGTACAAGTGTCCTATTGACGGGGGCAACGTTGGACGATCGTTCCCAGGTTCACAAAAAGGAACTTACAGCGAACTCCTTGCTCATGTTATATGGACAGAAGTAGTCGGTGACGCCGAATACGTTCTTGACTTACACGGCGGCGATTTAATTGAGATTCTCGCACCGTACATCGGTTACAGTACAACTGGGAATCAAGAACTCGACAAGAAAACAGAATTACTTGCGCTTGCGTTTGGAGCGCAAAACATCCAAGTGCGTCCTCTCAAAGGCGAAGGGGAAAACGTTAGTGCTCACAATGCAGCAGCACACGAAGGAAAGGTAGGATTGCTCGTAGAAGCAGGAAGCCAAGGACGTCGGGATGAGAAAGATGTTCTCTTCCACTACAAAGGCGTAATCAACGTGATGCGCCACATTGGAATGCTTCCAGGATCCCCAGAAAAGCCCAAGCAAAATGTACGTATCTTGGATGATTTCATCGGAGTAAGAGCTGGTGTAGAAGGCCTTTTTTATCCTTCGGCCAAGGCCAACGACCTTGTTGAAGAGGGAGAGCTATTAGGTCAAATTCGCGACTTTACAGGCAAAGTCTTAGAAGAGGTAATTAGCCCGGCACGAAGTGTGGTTTTAGGTGTTATTACAGCTGCGGGCACCTATGCGGGATCGATGCTTTTTGGGTTAGGTCACTTGAAAGAAGAGGTTCATGCCTAGGGTAACTAGAGTCCTTTTGAGGGGTGGAAAAGTTCTGATTGATGATGTTGGTGTAGTTGAAGCATCCATATTAATTGAGGGAGACCGAATTGCGAAAATTGGCCCCAATTTAAGTCACCTAACCAGTGCGGTTAGTTATCAGCTCAAGGGGAGTTTAGTCCTACCCGGTTTTATTGACTCGCACCTTCATTTAGAGAAGGCCGGTCCGAAACTCCAGATGGTGTTCCTGGACACCGCAACCACAATATCCGACGTGCTGCATCTTCTACAAGAGAAGTCGTATCAAGTTAGCTCAGGAACATGGATTCAGACCTACGACGAGGATTGTAACTGGTCTTGCGGAGCCCTGAAGGAAAAGCGTCTGCCGCGACTGGTGGAACTAGATAGTGTAATACCAAACCATCCGGTGCTTGTATCCTGTGGGGACGCAGCCGTACTCAATACGTGTGGTCTCCGTAAACTCCCGATAGGGAAACTCGACAGCGAATCTCGCCTCGCTATCAAGGCATTATTTGAGCGTCAGGCTGATGGGATTGATAATCCTTCTATCATCAGTGCGATTAAGGAAGTGTTGCCAAGGCCTACATATGAAGAAAGAAAAGCATATACCATTGATGCAATGAGAGAATTAAATAGCGTGGGGATAACTGGTGTAATTGATCCAGGGAGCGGTGCTCCTGTAGGAGGGCCATCCCTTTATGGAGATTGCCCATACGAGGCAAGTGCCAAAATGTATCGGAACATCGTTGCCGAAGGGCAGGCGAGCGTACGAGTCAAATTAATGGCTCGTTTCGCCCGCGAAAAACAGGTCGAGCTAGCCCTGGAGCTTCTTGCGTCTCGTAGGCTGCCACGAAGCGACAACTGGATTGACGCTAAGCGTTATTTCGGCTTCGGCGGCATAAAACTTTTCGCTGATGGAGAAATTGAAACCGCATGGACGCGCGATCCGCCAGGTGTTACTGGAATTGACAGAAGACAGCGCTATATTGACGAAAGCTCTCTCTTCGAGGTCGCGTTAGCTGCTGCATCGCGCGGATGTCCGATCGGGATCCATGCCATGGGAGGGGGCGCAATAGACCTAGTGTTGCAGGTGCTTGAAGATGTTAATCGCAAAATTCCCATTGCGCCGTGCCGGTTCAGCATCGCGCATGCCTTTTTCCCAGCTGAGGATACTTTCTGTCGATGCCACGAGATCGAGCTGATCGCTTCGTTGCAACAGCCTATACTGTACTCATTTGCTCCCGAGATGATCAGAGTATGGGGTGAAGAAAAAATACAGCAAGCAAATCCGATGAAAACATGGTTCGATGAAAACGTGCACGTAGCAGCAGGAAGCGATGTAATACCTTACGAACCTCTCCTTTCAATCTGGAGCATGGCAACGAGAAAGACACAATTAGGAATTCCGGTTGGCATACAGGAAGCTATTTCTGTTGCTGATGCGATAAAGGCTTACACGCAGGGCGGAGCCTATCTATCCCACACAGAAAAGGAACGAGGGTCGATTTCGGTGGGAAAACTGGCAGACTTAACAATCCTTTCCCAAAACATACTTGAATGCCCAAAAGAAGAAATCGTAGACACCTCAGTTCAGGCTGTGTTTGTGGGCGGAAAACTCGTATTTCAAAGTGATTAACATCTTTTGTCCCATAATAATTGTATATCTACTCCGCCGCTTAAGCTAAAAAGGAGTTCTGAATATGATACGAAGTAACATTGGGCTATGTTCAGGGTTTCGGTAGTGCGAGGTAACGTGCGCGTTCGGTAATTATCAAGGTCGAGTTGCCGATCATCTCGCTCGGGTGCAAGAAGCAGAGGAGATCGGCGTGGATGCACCGGTGATATGTCAGCAATGTCAAGAAAGGTGCTGTGTCCACGCCTGCCCGGTGCAGGCACTTCAAGTGGGAGATCACGGCGAAGTTCTAGTGGATGTTGAAATCTACACCAGATGTGGCCAGTGTGAACAAGCCTGTCCAATCGGGACAATTCATTCGGTAGAGCAATTCCCACGAGTGTGCGATCGCTGTGGTGGTGCCCAGCGTTGCGGGATTGATGCGCTGCGTCCCGACGCCTGCGCAAAAGACGTTCATCTCGCCACCTGCAAAGGGATGGACGAAGCAGGGTTTGGTCAGTACTTCGTCCACCGGACCGGACACGGTGTGGGCATGGATGTCCACGAGCCACCACGGAAGGAGTTGATCCATAGTGAATCTCACTTGCACTGACTCGACGAACCTCGGCGATGATTCCATCATCGGATGGGCCTCTCAGTGGCATTCAGGCTCGGCCCTTGTATACTCGGTGAAGGCAGCAAGCTTCGAGAGGCGTCGCGAAGCGAGATGCCCCGCGTCGAATCCGAAATTTACCTTAAGGCGCAGAAGGAGGAATTCGTGCATCCAGTTGTTGAGCGTTGTGCACTGGCAGATGACCTGAGCATCTCCCGTGTTCTGACGGGGCTTTGGCAAATCGCGGACATGGAACGAGATGGACGCAAGATTGACTTGGAAGCCGCGGCGGCTTCGATGAATTCCTATGTGGAAGCTGGGTTGACGACCTTCGACATGGCAGACCACTACGGGTCCGCGGAAGTGATCGCTGGCCTGTTTCGCCGGAATGCTGACATGGTGGACAAAGTGCAGCTTTTCACAAAGTGGGTTCCAAAACCGGGAGCGCTCTCTCGAGAGGATGTCCGAGAAGCCGTACAACGGTCTCTCGATCGAATGCAGACTGATTGCATCGACCTCCTCCAGTTCCACGCCTGGAATTACGCTGAGCCTGTATGGTTGGATGCGCTGTTCTGGCTACAAGAGCAAAGAGAAGAAGGGCTCATCCGGCATCTGGGACTGACGAACTTTGACACCGCACATCTTCGGATAGTACTTGAGAGCGGCATCGATATTGTTTCAAATCAGGTTTGCTTCTCGCTGCTAGATGAACGTCCGACCAACGGGATGATCGATCTCTGCCTCGAGCACGACGTCAAGCTGCTCGTGTACGGAACGATTGCCGGCGGGTTTCTGACAGAGCGGTGGCTGGATCGACCGGAACCAGATTCGGCGGGCCTGATGACCTATTCACAGATGAAGTATCGCCGATTCATTGAGGCTGCGGGCGGATGGGACGTCTTTCAGAAGCTTCTTCGGGTGCTGTACGACGTCGCGCAGAAGACGGGCGCCTCCATGGCGAACGTTGCGTCTCGCTACATCCTCGACCAGCCCGCTGTGGGTGGTGTGATCATCGGGGCGCGTCTCGGTCAAACTGAACATATCCAGGACAATCTTCGCCTCTTCCAGTTCACGCTTGATCAAGAGAGCCGAGGGATGATTGAAGAAGCCCTGACAATGAAGCGCGCCATCCCGGGAGACTGCGGCGACGAGTATCGAAAACCTCCCTTTCTGACGGCATCCGGCGATCTGAGTGATCACCTTGAAGTGTTCCCAAAGCCGTGGATGACGGAGCTGGGCGAGGACGGGCGAACCCGTGTTTACACTGGAACGCCTTGGGAGACGATGGGCAGCTTCTCTCGGGCGGTACGTGTGGGTGATCGGATTTTCGTTTCCGGCACAACATCGACTCACGGAGATCGCGTGATCGGAGGCGCTGATATCGCCGCACAACTGCACTTCGTGATCGACAAGATCGAGGGGACCCTTCAGTCGCTGGACAGCAGCTTGGACGATGTGGTTCGCACCCGAATCTACATCCGGAATCTGGCTGATTGGGAAGTCGCTGCCCGCGTTCATGGCATGCGTTTCGCAGAGATAAGGCCAGCCAACACGCTCGTCCAGGCCAACCTTGTCGGGGATGAGTATCTGGTCGAGATGGAAGCGGAGGCTGTGGTAAGGCCAGGGCAGCTCCCATGAGATGTGTATCTCAATGTGCAGAAAACACCGCTTAGGAATGGTGTGCAAAGAACCCTAACCATTGGGCAAGGTATTTGGCGAATACCCCACAGATCAATGGAACGAGGATGCACACCAGAATACGCAACACGGAGAACTTCCAACCGATCAAAGCGACCTCTAGAGGAATCCTAGTAACTGCCACACCGATCCCTGCCGATAAGACCATCGCCATGATCGGACCAATACCCGCCCCCGCTTCTAACAACGAGCCGGCTACAGGGAGGATGGCGTAGGGAGCCCCTGGCATGACTGCGCCGACCCCCCAACCAAGGAAGTATCCTTTGAGTCCGCTTGACGGACCCAACGCACCAGAAATGAGATCCCTGGGTATGACTACCTGCAAAAACCCGGCAATACCGAGGGCCAAGAGCAGCAATGGCCAGACAGTTCGGAGCGTATCCACCCCGCCTTTCAACCCCTCCAGGACTCCTTGATACCCGTGGGTTACCCAACTGAGGATCCCGAGGATGACAAAAATACCTAGCATGATCGCCGTATTGACGTTCATCAAAACACCTCCACGATTGATGGTATGTGATTTCAATAGCGCTGTGAAAGATGGTTTCGTCGACGCGATTCCGACGGAGAGAACCAGAGTATACCAAAGATCCCGAGACGTGTTATCAGTCGCGTGTTGACGATGAGGCCTGGCCTGAGAAGACCAAAGGGATAAGGTATACGTCCCTCGAATTCTCCAGGACACGCCAACCTGTCCACAACGCAGATTTACACCCACATAGTTGATGAGGAGCTTGAGGCAGCCCTCAAATCCTTTCGCCAAGCGACGGCGGTAGCCAGCTAAGGACTTAATGAGAGGTAAGTCAATCGCCTCCGTTTGAGCTCTCATCTTCAACGCCGATCAGGGTTTCAAGCAGTGCTTGTATTTCTTTTCTGAGTCCGTTCGGGATCTTCCTACAATACTTTTTGCGAGTTACAGTGTTCTCGAACCAGACTTCCTCTGGCCAACCCTCTAGCTGTCGCCTCTTGTATCTC
The DNA here is from genome assembly GCA_964582975.1 of uncultured Thermotogae bacterium. GTDB lineage: Bacteria > Bipolaricaulota > Bipolaricaulia > UBA7950 > UBA9294 > CAZDDA01. Next base: position 10,824 of record CAZOUO010000073.1, read on the forward strand.
GCCCGTAATTCGTCAATCGGGAGAACATGAGCCTGTACATCGTTGCCCTCTAGTGTGTAATTTGCTTTCGCCCACCGTTCATCATGTCCCTTTGATGTCCTGAAACCCCACCATCCCAGTTTCAGAGGACGGAGTCCTCGTTTCACGACCTCGAAACGTATCGCTCTTAGAACACCGTTTTCTCTGGCTTCATCCAGAAACCGAATCTTGAAGCGCGTTTTGTAAAGCCACAACAGATACGACAAACTCCCCACCGCTGCTAGAGAACCGAGTATACTGATAACTATCATCGGCCAATACCACCACAAATTGGCTGCTGAAAACACCCCAGTCTGTACAATCCTAGAAAGCACTATATCTCTTCGTTCTGTTTCTCTACGTGTGTTCTTCCACCCGCTGGTACTGGGTGTTGTAACCGCTCGTTACCGCCCCGGTACCGCAGAGCGTACACGAAACGGCCACCATCGACGGCGGGGCTTCGGAGGGGGAAAGGCGAGCTGTTCTCATAGTGACAAGGCCATATCCTTCCACTTATCGCTTTCACAGCGAAGATCTTTGACCATCTGCTTTTTGCCAGGAAGATAGACCATAGACCAAGGTATGGAGTATGTGAACCGCACCACAAACCCCCTCATTGAAGAGGAAACGGAGGAGGTTGGCACGGCTGCCCACCGCCTGACAGGTCTATGCTTTGCTCAGTAGTCTCAACGTACAAGCAAGTTCTCGTTGTATCGCTTGGCTCTACCATTTCTCTTCAAGAGGGCCGCCCCGACAGCGGGGACAGCGACAGTGCGAGTCGAACGACTCTTCGTAGTCTGTGTAAACGGGGTAGTTATAAGGTCGTGAACCGCCCCGGGATTGCCGGAGAGTGTTTTTGTTGAGAGGATGGAGTTATGA
>CAZOUO010000074.1:0-11498 GCA_964582975.1 uncultured Thermotogae bacterium
TGCCTCCTTCCACTTTTACGATCTCGGCTTTTTCAACCGTCATCCGGATCGGTTCTTCCAGCTTGCCCAGCGGTGGCACGACTGAGCCATCGAAAACGAGCACGCCATTGATCGTCTCAAACTTCGGCGCCCAGGCAATCTGACCGGCCATCATGTGCGACCCTGGCACGTCAGCGTAGCCCTTGGCCAGCGTGGTAACCCGATCGGGATCGGGGTTGCGCTCGAATTCGAGCTCTTCCCCGGCCGGAGTGGTGAAGCGAAAATGGGTCGTTTCGGTGGTCATCTTGTGGATCTTTTCCATGAACTCGCCCAAAACCGGATAATTGACGCGGCCAATGCAACGGACCATCATGTCGGGATTCATACCGACAAGATTCAAATAGCGGAGCTTCTTGTTCTCTTTCACAGCGATGTTGTAGGGAGTAGAATACAGCAACCACTCGTTGTTGAATTCCACCCACGCGTCGGCTCCGTTCAACGCGCCGGTCAGTGACTCCACCGGCAACATCGGGTCAGCCGCTTCTGATACCCCCAATGGAGACGCCAGCAAGATCACCATCGGCTTCGCACCTAGTGCAAAGGCTGCCCTCGCTGTGGCATTTACAACGCGCAAATCGCTCTCGGTATCAGCCGTGATGACGAAGGTCTCGTCGGGCTTGAGCTTGAACAGCTCTCTTGTCAAGATATCCGCAGCTTTGCCTAGCTCGTATTCGTACTGAAACATCCTCCATTCGCCTCCTTTAATATGATTTAGCTTTTTGGGCCTCAAAGACGGTGTTAACCCAATTACTCGCCCTTACCTCCATCATTCACCTCCTTCGAAGATTCTCCGGTTCGCGCAGTGCTAACGAACTGCTTCCTTATACTGAAGGGCAATCCAGAATACTTCAGAGTTTGCACCCATAGGACCTTTGCTCCCCCTTGTTCATCCGTCTCGTACCCATGAGGAGTTGTTGCCGAGAAGTGATAGCTATCACCAGGGCCGAGCTCATAAATCTCCTCTCCTATCTTGAACTTCAAAACCCCTTCCAAAACGTAACCAAATTCCTCTCCATCGTGGGCAACCGGCGGATAGTGATAGTTAGGTGGAATCTCACCGATGAGAATCTCGAACAGCCGTTCGGGGAATTCTCCGCTCAGGAACTGGTATTTGATACTAGCAGAAGAGATTTGTATGAACGGCCTCTCGGCCTCTTTGACGATTTCGGCATGCTCTGAGGATAGAGAAAAGGCGCCTTCAGCATTATTGGTTGAGAATAGGTCTGCGAGGGAAACACCCAAGGCTTGACAGACCGCAGCAAGAGAAGTGATCGAGAGAGAGGAAAGACCTCTTTCTACCTGGGAAAGAAAACTGACTGAGAGATTACAACGTTCAGAAAGGTCTCTGAGTGTCCATCCCCTGCCTGTGCGAAGTGAGCGTATAAGTTCTCCCACATCAACCATGCTTTAAATATTAGTGAAAATACAACTTCTGTCAAGCCTGAACCACCCCTCCGAAAGCCTTAGCATCTAGTAGCAATTATCTCTCGATTCTACATCGCAAAAGGATGCTCCACCCAAACCATCGCCTCAGATTTGCCTTCGCTGTTTTTCACTTTTATTGAAAGGCAAGTTCACTCCTGCTTGACAATGCAAAACCTTTTCGCTAAGGTGTCGGCATGGTGTACAATAGTTATATCTTGATGTCCCATCGTTTGCGGGGACAGCCCCTAAGTGAAAGGAAATAGGCGATGCGCTTTCAGCGGATGATCTCTACCATCGATACTCATACAGAGGGTGAGCCGACCCGTACAGTGATCGGTGGTCTCCCCTACATTCCTGGCAGCACGATGGCCGAAAAGATGTTGTACTTGAAAGAAAATCTGGATTCTCTCCGAACTATGTTAGTATATGAACCTAGAGGCAGTGAGGTAATGTCAGGCGCCATTCTCACCTCGCCTTGCCATCCTGACGCCGACATTGGAGTGATCTACATCGAGGTGGGTGGGTATCTTCCGATGTGTGGGCACGACACGATCGGTTGCTGCACAGCGATGATTGAGGCAGGCATAGTCCCGATTGAGGAGCCTGTGACCGCAATTAAGCTGGACACTCCAGCCGGTTTGGTCACGGCCAAGGTAGCGGTTGAAGACCTGTCTGCCAAAGGCGTCACGTTCAGAAATATTCCGTCATTCCTGTACCAACCCGACGTTGAGGTCAAAGTGCCTGGCTTTGGCCAGGTCATCTTGGACATCGCGTATGGCGGAAACTTCTATGCCCTTGTTGAAGCAAGCAAATTGGGACTATACATTGTTCCAGAACGCGCTGGTGACTTTGTCAGAGCTGGAATTGCCATTCGAGAGGCGGTGAACGCCCAGATACGTGTTCAGCATCCCGAAAAGCCATTCATTGAGGGGTTGACCCACGTGGAGTTCTACGGAGAACCGACCCACCCCGAGGCCCACGCAAGGAATGCGGTCGTCATTCCACCGGGCTCCATCGATCGATCACCGTGTGGAACGGGCACTTCCGCGAAGGTTGCCACCCTGTATGCTAAGGAGAAATTCAAGATAGGAGAGGAGTTTGTCAATGAAAGCATTCTTGGGACCCTGTTCCGAGCGCGAATCGTGGAAGAAACCAAGGTTGGAGGGTTGCCAGCGGTGGTCCCTGAGATTTCAGGCCGAGCCTATGTTACAGGAATTAATCAGTTTGTAGTAGATCCCGAAGACCCGCTCAAGGAGGGATTCCTCCTCGGAATGGGATAAATTTAGATCTGCATGAGTGTTCAGGAGGGCATCGGCAATGCGTGTCACTCATCATCCAATTCTCGGGGACCTGCCGGATTCCAACGAGGTAAAAATCCGGGTAGATGGAAAAGAAATAACGGCCGTTGCTGGCGAGCCGGTTGCCGCAGCATTGGCCGCGGCCGGCATCCGAGTACACCGATACACGGCAGAGAGATCTGAACCGCGTGGAATCTTCTGCGCCATTGGACAGTGCACGGATTGTGTGATGACAGTAAATGGAACCCCTAACGTTCGAACGTGCATCACCCCAGTTGTCGCCGGTATGGTCGTGGAAACGCAACACGGTACCGGCCAGGGGAGGGATCCTTGAGAGAGGTGGATCTGGCCATTGTGGGGGCTGGGCCTGCCGGTCTAGCCGCAGCCATTGAGGGCGCCAAACGAGGCTGTAGCACTGTAGTGGTGGACCGCAACCCAAAGCCAGGTGGGCAGTTGATCAAGCAAATCCACAAGTTCTTTGGCTCCCGAGAGCACCGAGCCGGAACTCGCGGAGTGGACATCGCCCAAGATCTCTTTCGTGAAGCGCACGATCTCGGTGTCACGTTAATGCTAGGATGGGAGGTCTACGCCATCCAACCGGGCCGGCTGGAGGTCGTCCAGTCTTCGTTTGAGGAATCGAAGATGGCCCAGCCCGGGGCGGCCTTCCGCATCGAAACAAATGCGGAATCGATCGTGGCAAAGAAGATCGTGCTAGCCACAGGAGCTGAGGAGAATGCGATCCATTTTGACGGCTGGACCCTTCCTGGCGTGATGGGAGCCGGCGCGGCTCAAACGATGATCAACGTTTGGCGCGTGCTCCCGGGACACCGCATCCTCATGGTAGGCTCGGGAAATGTCGGCCTGATTGTCACCTACCAGCTGCTTCAGGCCGGTGCGGATGTCTTAGCAGTTGTGGAAGTGGCTCCCAAAATTGGTGGCTACAGCGTGCACGCAGCAAAGGTCCGCCGTGCGGGAGTCCCGATCTTGACCTCGCACACCATCGTTCGCGCGCTGGGTGAGTCACGCGTGAGTGGTGCCGTCATTGCGGAGGTGGACGGCACCTGGAAACCGGTCCCTGGTAGCGAGAAGAGATTCGATGTCGACACGATCTGCGTGGCAATAGGGCTGCGCCCGAACACCCGTCTTGCCTCACTGGCTGGTTGCCAACTCACAAACTCATCCGTGTTGGGCGGCTGGGTCCCAATTCACAACGCCAAGCTGGAGACCACTGCCCCTGGGATCTATGTGGCAGGCGACGTCTCCGGTATTGAAGAGGCGAGCACAGCATTAGAGGAAGGTCGGCTGGCAGGGATTGCCGCGGCTTCCACGATGGGCAAAACGAGTGCTCGCGATCAAAAGGAGCTTCAAGCAATTGCCGATCGACTGTGCAGCCTAAGAGGGGGCCCATTCTGTCAGCCAATACAGGATGCCAAGCAGGAGCTTGTTGACCTCGGGAAGGCAGTATGTCCAAAGAAGTAGCTGTCGATGGGTATGTGTCGAAAGCAGAGCTTGAACGGTCTCCAGGCCACCCTTCAAAGGAACGAATGCAACAGGGACCGGTCGTCGTCATCGAATGCCCCCAGGAAATCCCCTGTAATCCCTGTGAGGAGGCTTGTCCTCATGATGCCATTACCGTTGGAACGCCGATCACGAATTGCCCCCAACTCGATGAGACCAAATGCATCGGATGTGGGCTGTGCATTCCCCGATGCCCCGGGTTGGCCATCTTTCTGGTCGACTTGACCTATTCTGACGGATTGGCTGCGGTGACGGCCCCCCATGAGTACCTGCCGTTGCCCGAGGTGGGACAGAAGGTGGTCGCGGTGAATCGTGCCGGGGAACCGGTTTGTGAGGCAGAAGTGGTTAAGGTCGTCAACACCAAAGCCAACGATCGTACCGCTGTCATTACCGCAGCCGTTCCGAAAGAACACGCAGAAGAGGTCCGTGGGTTCGTTCGTCTTGGAGGCCACCGTGGATGATGATGTGATTGTCTGTCGCTGCGAGGAAATTACCGTTGGAGAGATCAAACAGGCCATCCGCGAAGGCGCCGTGGATGTAACCGGTGTCAAACGGCGAACCAGAGCGGGAATGGGACTGTGCCAAGGACGCACGTGCGAGAAGATCGTGGTGCTACTTTTGACCGATGAGTTGGGATTCGAGTCATCGGCAATAGAACCGGACTCAACTCGTCCACCCATTGTGCCAATGACCTTCGGCGCCTTAGCGGGGATACCAGATGATTGACACAGCCGACGTAATTGTGGTGGGCGGCGGGGTAATCGGAGCGGCCGTAACGTACTATCTCTCCCAGGAACGAATCAATGTGGCCTTGGTAGAACGAGGTGACATCGCGGCCGGCACCTCGAGCGCGTGCGACGGGAACGTTTTATGCACAGACAAGAAGCCGGGATACGACAGCCAACTTACTCTGAAGAGCCAACAATTGCTCGCACAACTTGTCGATGAACTCGATTACGACCTTGACTACGCGCAGCGTGGAAGCGTCCTCGTCGTAGAGAACGAAGCCCAGGAGAAAGCCGCACGCGATTGGGTGAAGCAGCAAAAAGACGCCGGCCTTCCGATGCGGTACATCGAAGGCGGCGCCGTCTTCGAGGACGAGCCGCTTCTGGCCCGGGACGTTGTTGGGTTAGTGGAGTGCGCTTCAGACTCGTCCTTGAACCCAATGGCGTTGGTGTACGGTTTTGTAGAGGCGGCCAAAAGCAACAAAGCGTCTGTCCACTCGCGGACGGAGGTCACTGCCCTTCTGCAGGAGGATTCCGGAGCGGTCTTCGGTGTCGCCACGTCTAGTGGTGAAATGCTAGCCTCGAAGGTCGTTTTGGCATGCGGAGTATGGACACCGCAGATTGCCAGGACAGCGGGCGTGACCGTTCCCATTAAACCCCGCAAAGGACACATCCTGGTTGCGGAAAGGACGCCGAGACGAGCGCGACGAAAACTCCAGGAGTTCGGCTATTTGTTGGCCAAGTTCGGTGAGAAACGCGACGTCGAACCCGACATGGAAAAGTACGGCGTGGCGATGGTCTACGAACCCACCGAACACGGGAACTTTCTGATCGGCTCCAGCCGCGAATTTGTCGGGTTTGATACCCGTTCCGATTTACAGGTACTGAGACTGATGGCCAAGCGGGCCCTGCGATTCTTCCCCGCGATCAAGAACATCAACGTGATTCGGTCTTATGCAGGACTTCGTCCGTGGACACCGGATCATTTTCCTATCGTGTCGCTTGTGCCTTCGGTGCCAGGGCTATACATCGCCGCCGGACACGAAGGCGACGGAATCGGTTTGGCTCCGATCACAGGGAAAGTGATCACGGAGATGATACTGGACAAGCCAAAGACTGTTCCGGTGGGGCCGCTGCGATTCGATCGCTTTGAACAGGAGAATCAATTGCACTAAGGAGGCGAAAAAAGATGGGGATATTTCGGGGTGTATATGTTGTCCTCGTCACCCCGTTCACCGCTGATCGGGCGGTGAACTACGAAGGGATGAAAAAAAACGTCGAATGGTTGGTCGATCAGGGCGCTCATGGCGTGATCGCATTGGGGAGTACGGGAGAGTTCGCCAGTCTCAACGACGAGGAGAAGCGGAGGGTCACACAAACTGTGATCGAGGCCGCGGCCGGCCGCGCCCCTGTGGTGGTCGGGTCGAGCGCGGAAACCACGGAGAAGGCGATCGAGTATGTCCAACAAGCAAGGAATCTGGGTGCAGCCGGAGCGCTGGTTCTTCCACCTTGGTACTACACCCCGGATCCCGATGAAATCGTCCATCACTACACGCTCATCTCCCAGGCGGTCGATCTGCCAATCATGATCTACAACAACCCGTTCACCTCCAAGGTTGACATCGAGCCGGAAACGGTCGCCCGTCTCGCCGAGCTGCCGACGATCGATTGCATCAAAGAAAGTTCGGGGAACTTCCGGCGTGTCGCCGAGATCCGCCAGCTCACCGACGATAAACTCGGGATCTTCTGTGGTTGGGAGGACATGGCCTACGAGTTCTTCCTCATGGGAGCGATCGGCTGGGTGTGCGTCATCGGTAACGTCGTTCCGAAGATGGCGGTGGATCTGCTCGATCTGGTGGCCGAGAAGAAGGACCTTGATGCCGCGTGGACGCTCTACAAGAAGATGCTTCCCTTACTTCGATACCTCGAATACGCCGGAAAGACGCAGAAGGCGCTAAAATACGCCCTCGACAAGATGAGGCTGTGCGGCGGTCACTCCAGTAGTCCTAAATTGCCGCTGGATGATGCTGAAAGAGTGACAATCGACAAGATTTTCCAAGACCTGGACGTGTTTCAACGGTGAGCGTCTCAGCCGAGGATGAGGAGTCACCGTTTGGCATCACTTTGCAGGATGGTTGCCTTTGCGCGTGCTTTTTTGGATGTTGACAAAAATAGGGGAACCTATAGTATGGTGAGACTGAACCACCTCATAAGGGGGTGATAGACAGACTTACGTTGTCAAACAGAAATCGGCTCATTGACAATCGGCTCAAAGCAAGGAGGGAACAAGTGAAAAGCAAGACAATCGTGTTATTGCTGTTAGCGGTAGCGTTATTGGCTGTCAGCGGCCTCGCGGCCTCGGACAAGTTGGTCTACCTGTTCTACGGCGAACCCGGAGAGGCCGATCCGGCGACCGCGTACGACATGAGATCGGCGGTCATCCACGAGAATGCGTTCGATCGAGTGCTCACCTATGCGGGAGCCAATGCGACTGAGTTCGCGCCGCAACTTGCTGAGAAGTGGGAAGTCTCCGACGACGCGAGCGTTCTCACGTTCCGGTTGCGAAAAGACGCCGTCTTCCACAACGGAGATCCCGTCACGGCCGAGGCAGTGAGATACTCCTTCAACCGAGTGCTCAGAATGAACCAGCCTCCGTCCTGGATGCTGTCGCAGATGATGGACCTCGATAGCGTCAAGGTCATCGACGATTACACCGTGGAGATTCACCTGACCACGCCGTACGTGGCGGCACTGGGTGTGCTCACCCACGGGGTCGCCTCGATCGTCAACCCGGCCGTGGTGGAAGCCAACGGTGGCATTGTTGACGGCGAGGAGAACCTGTGGATGAACCAGAACGAGGGAGGCGCAGGGTCGGGACCCTACGTCCTCAAGGATTGGATCCCCGCAGAACGGCTCGTGTTCGAGCGATTCGACAACTACTGGGGAGAAAAGGGAAAGATCAAGACGATCGAGTGTCCGATCGTCCTGGAGATGGCAACACGGATCATGCTGCTGCGCGCGGGAGACGCCCACATCCACCCGTACTTCCCGCAGGTCAACGTCCCCGAGGTTGAGGGGGCAGAAAACCTGGTCATCGCACCCTTCCCCTCGTTCGACCTCGACTTTGCAGCGCTGGGTTGCCGCGGTCCGTTGACCGACAAAAGAGTGCGACAGGCGATTGCTTACGCCTATCCGTATCAGCAGTCTCTCGATCTCATCTACCAGGGCTACGGCACCCGCTCGACAGGCGCAATTCCGGAGGGGATGTTCGGCTACTTTCCCATTCCTGAAGACCAGCGCTACCGACTCGATTTGGAAAAGGCAAACCAGCTGCTCGACGAGGCAGGTTGGGTCTGGCCGGGCGAACCTGGTGAGGGTGTTCGTCACAAGGACTATGAGTTACTCGACATGGAGATCCTTCTTCCCCTCGGCGATGAGCTCCGCAGTCAGCAGGCGCTGCTGTGGCAGAGCGAGCTGAAGAAGATCGGCTTCGACCTCATCATCCGCGAGATCGTCTGGGCGATCGCGTACAAGGTCATCCGTGCCCACGAGTCGGACGCAATGTTCACCGGCTGGGGACCCGACTACGCCGACCCGGACAACTACGCCGACGCAATCCTCGGCGGTGACAACTCCGATGCGATCTACGGATCGAGCTACGACAATCCCGTGATGGACGCGCTGATCGCTGCGGCTAAGAAGGAAGCCGACCCGACCAAACGCGCGGAGCTATACAAAGAGCTCCAGAAATTGACGCACGAGGACGCCCCCTACATCTGGATAGCGCAGAACATCAACGTCACCGTGTTGAACGAGAATGTGGGTGGCTACTTCTACAACCCAGCCCTACAGACCAAGTTCGAGCACTTGTACTTCAAAAGCTAAGGACGGACAGAACACAACATCATCGGGGGGCGGGCGGCACGTCCCGTCCCCTGTTCTTTCATCCCAGATCTTGCGGTAACGTCGATCCGATAGCGAGAAGAGGCCCGTATGAAGCTGCGCAACTACATCATCAGGCGGTTGTCGCTTCTGATTCCCGTCATCCTCGGCGTGTTGGTGTTGGTGTTTGTTATTTCTTATGTCATCCCGGCTGATCCGGCCCGAGCGTGGGCCGGCCCCCGCGCCCGCCCCGAACAGGTTGAGGCGTTGAGAGAGCGCTACCATCTGAACGATCCCGTCTACATGCAAATCTACTATTACTTGAGAAACCTCATCCTGCACTTCGATTTGGGCGTTTCTGCGACGAGCGGTCGGCCGGTTCTCACTGATTTGAAGGCATTTTTCCCCGCGACCTTCGAGCTGGCGTTCTTTGCTTTCGTCCTTGCAATTGTCATCGGGATTCCGCTCGGCGTCGTCTCGGCACTCCGGCGAAACAGACCGACCGATCATTTCTCGCGCTTCGTCGCCCTGGCGGGAGTCTCCACTCCGCTTTTCTGGTCTGCGTTGATCCTGCAGTTTTTCTTCTACTACAAGCTTAGATGGCTGCCAGCGTTCGGCCGACTCTCGGTCGAGATCAACCGATACACAGGCTTCGTTCTCCTGGATAGTGTGCTAAATGGCAACCTGTCCGCTCTTGGTGACGCAGCAACTCGCCTGATCCTGCCGTCAGTTACGCTCGCGTTCTACACGATGGGGTATCTGGTTCGCATCACCCGGGGAAGCATGCTCGAGGTCCTCGAATCCGAGTACGTAATGACTGCCAAAGCCAAGGGGCTGCCGCGGCGGATCGTCATCTATCGGCACGCACTCAAGAACGCGATCGTCCCACCGATTACAGTACTGGGCGTCAACTTCGGCTGGCTCCTCGGCGGGACCGTCCTGTTGGAGACGATCTTCGCTTGGCCGGGAATGGGGCGCTACGCCGCCGGTTCGATCGTGCAGGTCGATCTACCGGCGATGGTCGGATTCACCCTCGTCGCCGCAACAGTAATGATCCTTTCCAATCTGGTCGTCGACATTTTCTACAGCATCATCGATCCGCGGGTCCGAGTGGGAGGCAAGGCGCGATGAGGCTGCCCGAAGGGTTCCCATTTACGTCGCGGTATCGCATCCTGAAGCGGCGGTTGCACCCAGTCACCAAGGAGTTCGGCCTCACCCTGTATGTGCTGCGCAAGAGCACCTTGGCCGTCGTCGGTGCCTTATTCGTCAGTCTGTTCCTCTTTCTGGCCGCCTTCGGCCCCCGCATCGCCCCGTACGACCCCTACGAGGTCAAACTCCAGGAGCGGTTCATCCCGCCGTCCAAGGAGCACTGGTTCGGAACGGACAAGATGGGCCGTGACGTGCTCAGCAGGATGATGTACGGCGCAGGATACAGCATACGAGCAGGGCTCCTCGTCCTCGTGATCGCCGTTCCAACCGGCGTCCTCCTGGGGGGGATTGCCGGCCTCTTTGGGGGATGGCGCGACGAGGTGATCATGAGGGTCACCGATGTCTTCTTGGCCTTTCCGTCGCTGATTCTCGCCATGTCGTTTTCCGCCGCTCTGGGGCCGTCGCTGTTTAACGCCATGATCGCGCTTTCCATCGTGTGGTGGCCGTTGTACACAAGACTGATTCGCGGGCAGGCCCTTTCCGTACGCGAGATGAGCTACGTCGAAGCGGCGCGTTCCCGTGGCGCAGGCAACTGGTTCCTCGTCCGCCGCCACATCCTGCCGAATTGCCTCTCGCCGATCCTGGTGACGTTTACGCTCGACATGGGCTGGATCATCACCGCCACCGCGGCCCTCAGTTTCCTCGGATTTGGTGCGCAGCCCCCCACGCCGGAATGGGGACGAATGGTCAGCGACGGACGTATCTACCTGATGCAGGCGTGGTGGGTCTCGGTCTTCCCCGGATTGGCGATCGCCCTGACGGTCCTCGGATTCAACCTGTTGGGCGACGGGATCCGGGATGCGCTCGATCCGAAACTGCGCAGACTGACGGAGGTGAAATGGAAGAAAAAGAGTGCCTCCTAGTCGTCGACAAGCTGAAGACGCAGTTTTTTACCTACGGCGGCGTGGTGGAGGCATTGGACGAGGTCTGCTTTGAGATCTTCAAGGGCGAAATCTTCGGCCTTGTTGGAGAAAGCGGGTGCGGGAAGTCCGTCACCGCCTCGTCAATCCTCGGGCTGGTGGCAAAGCCGGGCAAGGTGATCTCCGGGAGCGTTTTGCTCAACGGCGAGGATTTGCTCGCCAAGACTCAGCAAGAGATGAGTAAGGTCCGCGGTTCACAAATCTCGATCATCTTCCAGGACCCGACGAGTTCGCTGAACCCCCTGTTTCGAATCGGCTACCAGGTCGCCGAGCCCTACATCTATCACCAGAAGAAGCAGAAGAAGTTCGCTATTAAAGAAGCGACTAGCATTCTGGAAACGACTGGACTTCCCGATCCAGCCGACAAGGCGAAGAACTACCCACACGAGCTCTCCGGCGGGATGCGGCAACGGGCGATGATCGCCATGGCATTGACGTGCCAGCCGGACCTGCTGATCGCGGACGAGCCAACGACGAATCTC
>CAZOUO010000075.1:0-4351 GCA_964582975.1 uncultured Thermotogae bacterium
CGATCGTGCAAGTAGTCCTCCACAAGGGGAATCTCCGTGACCAATCCGCGTATCTCACGCAGATCGGCGTGTTGCTTTCGATAGAGAATGTAGACCTTGGCGGTTTGAACGTATCCCGCTTCAATGAGGACCTCTTCAACGAGGTCCTGAATCTCCTCCACCGTGGGGTACTCATCCACAAACCGCTCGTTTAGGAGGCCGGTGACTAACTCCGAGAGACGGTTGGCGGCAAGTTCATCGGGCTCGCCCACCGCCCGCATGGCTTTCCAGATTGCTGTTGTGATCTTGGATTCATCAAAAGAAACCACCCGACCGTCGCGTTTGACGATTCGATCCATCAGACAAGCCCCCTCATCGTATGGATGTTGTAAAAAAACGACTCAGCATAGCTTGATGGATAGCGAGGATCAACTCGCGTCAGTTCGATAACAATGAGCGAAAATCGCGATCACTAGAGAAAAAGGACAACTTGCTCCATTAAAGAGGTGACCAAGATACCCTTCCTTTTATGGAGGAAGAAGCGGCACCACAGTTACCCTTGTTCGCGGCGAAATGCAGCTTGTTGACGGGTCGTTCCGGGATACTTAAACTTAAATTAAGGCAGAGGCCGGAGTGGCGGAATTGGCAGACGCGCAGGATTCAGGATCCTGTGAGGTTTACCCCTCGTGTGGGTTCAAGTCCCACCTCCGGCATACCAAAGGAGATAGAGTGATCATTCCGAGGACGCTTCTCTGTGCCTCGGTCACGTTCGAGCAGAGACTCTTCTAGAAGCGGCCAGCGAGGACCGCCAATCCGACAAACAGAGCCTGAACGATCCATAGTCGAAGAGTGATCTTTGGCTCCGACCACTCCACCGCCGGGAGAAAGTAGGGATAATCTATGCCCTCAGCGTGCTCGAAGTGGTGATGCAGCGGGCTGACCTTGAAGATCCGTTTCCCGACCAGCCGGTAGCAACTGACCTGTAGGATCACCGAGCCCGACTCAAGAACAAGAAGACCAGCCAGCAAAGGGAGAATGAGCGCCGTCCCGCTAGCAAGGGCAACTCCCGCCACCACGCCACCCAATGCAAACGATCCCACATCCCCCAGAAACAGGCGCGCCGGATAGGCATTCACCCAAAGGAAACCGGCAAGAATCGCGATAAGTGGGAGGATAACACCAACAAACTCTCGCGTGGGAGCGATGATTAGAAAACCACAGAGAATAAGGATCGACACGCCAGTGGCTAGGCCGTCGAGCCCGTCGGTCAGGTTCATGCTGTTGGTGGTCCACAAGTAGACCGCCCAGGCAAGGAAGAAGAAGGCGATCGGGGGAAGCGAAAGGGTCACCGAAGCGAAGGGAACTCGAAGCGCTGTTCGGCCAACGTGGGGGAAGGCGAAATAAAGTGCGGCAGAAACTGCGCTGACAAGCATGATCTTTTGCGATGGAGAAAGACCGAGTGAGCGTCGATAGCAAAGCGAGAGGAGGTCATCGAGCAGGCCAACTGCTCCGAAGAAAAGGCCGCAAGCAAGGACGAACATCCCGTCAAGGGAAAGCTGCCCAAACCAGTGCAGGAGTGGAAGACAGATCCCCCATAACAGCAGAACGATCCCTCCACCGAGGGTCGGCGTGCCACCTTTTTTTCTGTGCAGACGGGGGCCTTCCTCACGGATTCGTTGGCCGAGCGAGGCGCGCCGCATCCACGCTGCAAAGCCTTGCGCAGCAACAGCTGCTACTGGCACCAGAAGTAGACAAAAGAACCCGAGAGGTATCACGCTTTCAGCCAGCTCCGCGATACTCGCCATCGCATTCCAGCAGCCCGCGCCTCAGGCTAGCCAGCGTCAACTCGTCCCTGTCTTCCAGTGCCCGCTGTACAAGCTTGAACAGCTCGTACGTGGTGAGAAGGCAGAAGCCCTGCGACTGGCACCCGCGCAGGACCTCGGGAGTGAACTGGGTTGGTCGCCGCTTCGGGTCCAGTTCTCGTGAGCCGCTCACAACAAGAATACCCTTGCCTGGACCCTCTCCTCCAGTACGAGCACGGTCCACCCGATCAAGCAAACGACGGTAGGGACCAAGACCGACCGTCGCCTGCTCGGTGGCGGCGACTGCTCCAATTGCGTCCCCTTCGTCAGAACGAACGAGCAAGTAATCATTTGCGACGTCTACCTTGAACCCGAGGGAGAAAAACGCCTCTCTCACCGCTGGGAGCAAAGCAAAACGTCCTTTGGTGTACAGGATCCGCTTGTATTTGGTCGCTTCCTCCAGCCGGGATGTGACCTCCTCTACTTTTTGGTCAAGCTTTACCCGTCGATCGATGAGGCTTGTAAGCTCATCACGGAGCGCGTCTTCTCCAGGAAGTGCATAGGTTGGCAGCCAATCCGGCTCCGCGAAGAAAGCAGGACGAAGGATCGAAGCGCCGACCGCTTTTAAGAGGGCGGCCGCCTCTTCAGCCGGGGAGACTCCTCGGACAGGAGGAAGGAGAACGAACCGTCCCTCCTCAAACGGGATCTCAAGCGCGACGATGTCGCCAACTCTGTTGCGAGCAAGCACGGTGGCAAACCGGTCAATCGGAGTGGAGAGAAGATCCTGATATACGGCGTTGTAGATTATCTTCCCCTCAGATTCGCGCAAGTATTCCTCAAATGGACTTCCGGTCTCTTCGAGAACCACATCCTCTCCACGTCGCGGCAGGAAGCGACTATTGGCTGGGAAGGTCAGCTGGTGATGGCGATCGACAAGTGAGACCGTGGGAAGCCAGCTGTACCGATCAATTCGCTCGCCTGTCTCCCCCTGGGCAGTGACCTCTAGCGGTTCTCCCCTCGGCCTCAGGCGACAGACGATGATCCCACCGCGTTTGTATAAGAGATCGGCCGTCTCGGTGCGGCGCTTGGCCATCAGGCGAGCCAGGGTACGGCCAAACCCACGATCACTCTCGGTGTAAGTACGGCGGACACCGTCCTTCTCTGACGGCACATCGTACACCCATCGTTCGCTAATTGACATTGGGTCAATAAACAGAGCATCGACCGAAGAAAATGCCCCCCCTTCGAAGAAATCCTCTTCCCGGATTTCGGGGTGATGAAGTCTCCAACCAATTGCCAAGAAACGATGTGCCATTGCGCCGCTATCTTACATCCGGATCGAGACGACAGACAACCGGAGAATTAAGAACTTGCAAAAGAAAAGGGGCCGCGATTGCGGCCCCGTGTTCAGTTCTCAGTAACCTTCCAACGTAGCGATGTCAGTCAACCACATGACAAAGCGCACAGCGGAAGTGTATTGTAGCGCACGACCAATCCGGAAGTTCGTGCTCGGCACAAGCGGGCCGCTACTCCCCTTTGGTAGTCCAACCACAAATGGAGTGGCCGGTGGATGGACCATGGCGTGGCGGAGGTAAACAAAACTTGGACTCTCCTCCAGGTCACCATCGCCGTCCATGTCAAGCTTGAGGCTCATCCAGATGCTCTTGGCATTGGACACGCTGAATGTGTAGTCCACACTACCGCTTTGAAGGCTTCCCTCAAACAGGAGGGTCCTGCCACCCTCAGTCGGAGTGGGAACTATCCCGAGGGGGGCCACCCCACCGCTTGTCGATTGGTTGACGTTCTGAAAAAGCCCATCCGTGCGCAGCTCCAACCGATAGCTATGATTGGTCGTCCAGCTCGACCCAGCATTCACGGTGACGTGCCACGTATCACTCCCCCACACGAAGATTCCAGGATTCCCACCCATAGGCGGTCCACCTGGCAATCCAGGACCAGTTGCAATCGGAATAGTTTGGGTGGTGGCTGAGGAGAAGCCAGCGTTGTCAACAACCGTCAGACGGACCTGGGCGATTCCTGCACTGTAGTACCGGACGTAAGCAATCTGTCCGCTCGTGTCGTCGCTCCCATCACCGTCTAGGTCCCAAAGGAACTCAACAATCGTACCATCGGGATCGTACGAAGACCCAGCGTTTAGAACGATTTGCTCCCCGATCACCGGAGAAGGCGGCGAAAAACCAAACGCTGCCACCGGCGGTTGGTTTGTCGGTCCCACTTGGACGGTGCGGACCTCGGTGTCCGTGGCTCCCTCATCGTCGGTGACGGTGAGGGTCACCGTGTAGGTTCCCGAAGCCGTGTATCGATGCCACTCGCTCACCCCAGTGCCGGTCGATCGGTCACCAAAGTCCCAACTGTAGGAAGTGATGCTTCCATCCGAATCGTAGGACGCTGACGCGTCAAACCGCACCCACTCTCCTACTTCCGGAGAAGGCGGTGAGACGGTGAACGACGCCACCGGCGGTTGGTTTGTCGGTCCCACTTGGACGGTGCGGACCTCGGTGTCCGTGGCTCCCTCATCGTCGGTGACGGTGAGGGTCACCGTGTAGGTT
>CAZOUO010000075.1:4451-11484 GCA_964582975.1 uncultured Thermotogae bacterium
ACGGTGAACGACGCCACCGGCGGTTGGTTTGTCGGTCCCACTTGGACGGTGCGGATCTCGGTGTCCGTGGCTCCCTCATCGTCGGTGACGGTGAGGGTCACCGTGTAGGTTCCCGAAGCCGTGTATCGATGCCACTCGCTCACCCCAGTGCCGGTCGATCGGTCACCAAAGTCCCAACTGTAGGAAGTGATGCTTCCATCCGAATCGTAGGACGCTGACGCGTCAAACCGCACCCACTCTCCTACTTCCGGAGAAGGCGGTGAGACGGTGAACGACGCCACCGGCGGTTGGTTTGTCGGTCCCACTTGGACGGTGCGGATCTCGGTGTCCGTGGCTCCCTCATCGTCGGTGACGGTGAGCGTCACCAGGTAGGTCCCCGGAGTACTGTACCAGTGCCATTCGCTTGCCTTAGCACTACTTGAGCGATCCCCGAAGTCCCAACTGTAGGAGACGATCGTTCCATCTGGGTCGTAAGACCCCGACGCATCGAAATGAACCCACGTCGAGAACCCCGGAGTAGCCGCAAAGGTCGCCACCGGCGGTCGGTTGACGGATGGGGCTGGTTCAAGCGCGGCATTGATCGTGCGCGTAAGCCCACCAATGATCAATACCGAGCGTCTCCAATCGCGGTATCCTTCCTTACTGATAACAACCTGGTGATACCCTTGCCGTACATTGAGGGTGCGAGGCGTATACCCAACATAAGAGGCATCGAGCGTAATCCATGCGCCACTTGGAACAGAATTGATGATTAAGGTCCCATAGGCAGGGACGGCCCCTGATGCCACCTCGAAGCTCGTCCAATCCTCGGCCCATTGTGGTTCGGGGATAATCCCCATGATCTGCCCCTGAATCTCTGACTTGAAGCTCTCGGGGTCCTCACCCAAAAACGGGAAGGGGACAGAAGACCGAAACTGCGGTGTAATCCCAAGGGGTTGTTTGGTGGCGATTGCTTGCAAGTATTCCGTTCCTGTCGGCTCAACGACCGTGAGCCGATAGGCGGACGAGTCGGGGATTACGTACTCGCCCGCGCTGACGTAGTTGTTGCGAGACCAATAATTGGGGAAGATTAGGGTGACCTGGCCCGCCGCATCGATATCGTAAATGTAGACGTAAGCCGCTTCATTTACCTCGAAGTGGACTTGGATTGTCTCTCCAACGGTATAGGCCCCCTTGTCCACCCAAATTCGTACTGACAGACCACTCACGTCGGGCGGCTCTATAATGATTCCCTTTGGAGCAACCGGTTGGCCCAAGCCGACCAAGGAGAACAGGCCGACCAGCACCAAAATGCCCGTTCCAGCTCTAACCCACTGGCTCTTCAATTTTGCCCTCCTCTTCTGAAATCTTGTTCATCCTATCCCATTGTTAATCTAACACCTCAAGTACTACACGGGTCAAATCTCCCGGCCCGATTCGAGCTAAGACGAGATCAACGTCTTCAACGGGAATGACCGGCCCTTTGAGCTTCGATAGACGCAGATGCACGACTTCTTCAAGGAGATACCCCTCTAGGGGGCTTCCGCCGCCCTCCAGGTACTCCCCCAACGCATCTGCAATGTGGATGACCAAAAGGTCAAACCGCTCTGGAGGGAGAAACGGGGACGTAGCCTCCCCCTCCTTGGCGACAAAGATCCCTTTGGCATAGAGGAGGTCTCGCACCTCAGTGAGGAGGTATGCACGCCTGGATACTTCCCGACCAATCTGGGAAAGCGGTACTCCGCGGCTCAACCCTTCCAATACTTTGTCAACGAGCGTCTTCCCCGGGAGGCCCTCCGCCAGAACGGAAGCGAGCGTGAGGAGAATCCGCTCTTTCTCGGCTGGATCCCCTTCGACTGCAGCTAGCCGCGTCACCAGCCGCAATGTTTCCTCTGGGAGCAGATGTCCTTGGGCAAATCCAATCTTGAAGGCTTCCAGGATCTCTTCTCCGCGTGACAACGGAAGCGCTTGTAAGGCCTCCGTCACGTCAGCAACCGCGGACTCAGCGAGCATTATTCCACCGTGCGCGAAAAGAAGGACAACTCCCAAGACCGCAAGAGGGTAGACCTTCTGGAAGCATGCCCTCATGCTCCATCACCCGCCCGTCCTACGTAGCGAACGGAGTTATAGTCCCCAAAGCTACTGACGTACTCATCGGCAAGTGGGTCCTGTCCCCACCAGCGACCGTCAACGACAAAAGCGTACTCGTAGCGGCCGGGAGGAAGTGGAATACTCGCCGCCCAGATTCCATCACCATCCTCATCGGAAAGCGGGGTTGCCTCCCAGCCGTTGAAATTGCCGACCACGGTTACACTCTGCGCTCCGGGAGCGGGAACGAGAAATAGGACTGCGTCTCCGCGCTCCGCTGCGGCGCTTATCCTCAGCGTTTCCCTAGGGATCCCCCCAAGAAAAGGAGCACGCCCAACGAGGAACGCTCCCAGAAGAAGGAAAATCACGGCCGTTGCCCCGATCACCCCGAGCTGACCAAGGCGCGCCCCACGGGTCGGTGCCAGAATCTGCTTCAGTACACCCAGGACCCCCCGCTTGGGAAGCCGACCCTCGAGTTCCGCAACAATTCGCTCTTCCAGCCCTTCGAGGTGGAACGCTTCAACGGAGACTTCCTGCTGTAATACGCCTTTCAATGCCTCGTCTAGATTATCCGCTCTCATAATGGGTCACTCCGTTCTTCTCGATCATCTGTTTCAACATTGCTTTTCCTCGATGGAGTCGCGTCTTCACTGTTCCTTCGGGCAGTGAAAGAACCTCAGCGATCTCCTGGTAGGAAAGGTCGTTATAATAACGAAGAACAATCGGAGCTCGGTAGGCGTGTGGAAGGCAATTAAGTTCCTCTCGGACCCGTGCCCATCTGTCCTCTCGGTCGATCACCGTTGCTGGGTCGATCCCCCCACTCACCTCCTCGGGCGGGGAAAGGACCGGAT
Source organism: uncultured Thermotogae bacterium (assembly GCA_964582975.1). Lineage (GTDB taxonomy): Bacteria > Bipolaricaulota > Bipolaricaulia > UBA7950 > UBA9294 > CAZDDA01. The sequence goes on from CAZOUO010000075.1 coordinate 7,370, forward strand.
GATAGCGCCGATACCGAAGGCGGTTGCGGCAGAGATTGGAAGCGACGGTAAACAGCCACGTAGAGAATCGCTTCTCCAATCGGTAACGTCGAAGGTTCTCGTAGGCGCGGATGAAGGTGTCGTGGGTAAGATCCTCGGCGTCGGCCCGATTACGCAAAAACCCCAAGCACAGTCCAAAGACCGCCTGCTTATACCGAGAAACGATCTCTCCCCATGCCTCCGTCTCTCCGTCTAACGACGCTCTCAATAGGCTCACCTCGTCCTGAACACGATACACGCCTTTTGGGGCCTCCTCGCTCATAATATACACCCTTTTCGGGGGAGAAGTTTCCTTCCTGACATTGGTCACCTCAAGCTAGGACGAACCCTCCCCTTCCCCTGGGCCGCCGTCCCTGGAAAAGCCAAATAAACGGACGATAGACTCAGATAACCGATTTAGGAATATATGTTCAAGGAAAGCTTGTAAGGAGGTCAAGGAAATGCCTTCAGCGAGAGATAGTGCCGGGAAAAGCTGGGCAAGACCTGTTAGCACCATGTGGTTGGTCATTGCCTTGATGTTGGGCCTGACGCTGGGGCTTGCTGCCTGTCGTGGGTTCTTCGGGCAGGCTCCGATCGCGCTGCTCGTCATCACCGTCCCTGCAGACGATCAAGAGGTGCCGGTGACGGTCACTTTTGATATCAGTGGATCGAACGACCCAGATGGAACAATCGCCAGTTACGATCTAGATTTCGGAGACGGATCAACCCATGCCACTGGTACGGACGTGTCTACAGCAATCACGCACGAGTACACAGCGGCTGACACCTATACCGTCAAGCTGACCATCACTGACAACGACGGCCGGATCGGGATGGATAGCGGTACGGTAACGATCGGGCCGGCCATGATCACCTTCGCCAGCAATCGATCCGATTACGACCTCTGGCGAATGCAGGCCGATGGGAGTGATCTAAGAAAGCTTCTTGAAACGAGTAACGATGAGCTCTTCCCGGATCTGGTGCGGGGGACACGCGGTAAGCTCGCTTATGCGGCCGATGGAAGTACCTGGAACATCTGGACGTTGACGGTCGTGGGAGAGAACAACGCCCAATTAACGACGCAGACCGCGTCCAACCAGATCCAGCCGAGCTGGTCGTACGACGGAAGCCAGATCGCCTATGCCTCGAACGCCGCACAAACACCGTCCACCACAACGTGGGAGATCTACACGATGACCAATGTCGGTGGCAGCCAGACAAAACTAACGTCACAGACCCCCTATTGGGCGATCGCGCCGGCTTACTCGCCGATTAACGACGACATCGTCTTCGTTTCCAACAAAAATGCGACCGGTGGAAGCTCAATCTGGTTGTGGGATGATTCCGCAAGCAGCGCCTCAGAGATCTACGACTCAAGCGGCCATGACGGAGACGCCTCCACAACTGGCTATCCCAGCGGTCTTTCCACTGATTTGGACCTTCCGACAGACATCGGTGTCTCCAAGCCGGCTTGGAAGGCGGACGGAACAAAGATTGCCTTCTCTACCGACAAAGACGGAGACATCGATATTCTTGTCACGGACGCCGATGGGACGGACCCTGAAACATTGGAAGAGTACGTAGAAGGGCTAACTGGGACCACCTTCTCGAACACCATTACCAGCTCGAACGATGAATTCTGTCCCTACTGGCTAGAGGATGGAACCGGCCTCGCTTTCGTCAAGAAAGTGGGCACAGCTTACGACATCTACAAGGTCTCCTTCTCCAACGGCGCAGTCACCAAGCTCACATCGGCCGGGACAAACGTCACTCCCGCTTCGAAAAGGTAGAAAACCGAAGAAAAAGGGACGGGGTTCTATCCCCGTCCCTATCTTTTTGCTAACATCCGCCCCTTTTTGATCCGCCAACCCGCAGCGGCGAGCCCGCTTGTACCCAGGACAGCAAACAAAGGCCAATTTCCCCACCGTGTGTAGAGTGATGGGATCTGCTGCCGAACTACGTTAGCAAGAAGGATCCCTTCCCCGATCATCTCTTTCAGAATACGACCGCGTGGATCAACGATTCCCGATACGCCGCCGTTAGCAGCCTGAATCAGCATGCGTCGCGTCTCCACCGCTCGGAAGACGACGGCAGCAAAATGTGACCGCAACTCGGAACTGCCGGCAAACCAGGCGTCGTTTGTCACCGTGACCACCATGGTTGCGCCGTTTTTCGCCAACGTTCGCGCTGCCGTTGGAAAGGTTGACTCAAAGCAGATCGGCGTTCCGAGGCCGTCGATTGGGTCAAAGCCTTCCCCGCGCGCAAGATCCCGTGCCAAAAATGAAGACGCAAACCGCCCCAGACCAATCCGCTCCAGCAAGGCACGCCCTGGAATGTATTCGCCAAAGGGAACCGGATGAACCATATCGTAGAGATCAAGGAGTTCTCCATCAGGAGAGAGAAGCACCACGCTGTTGTAGATCTCCCCATCACGGAAGTCACCGGTTCCAAAAAGCACAGTCGCATTTGCTCGCTGCGCAAGACTTGCAAACTCTGGGAAAAGGCGTGCATCGCGCAGAATGTAGCCGGGAAGGATTGACTCGGGAAAGATGATGAGGTCAGGGGTGTACGTTGCAGCCTCCTCTCCAAGCCCAATGTATTTCTCCAACAGGGGGAAAAGGTTACGCCCGTCGAGTTTGACCTCTTGTGGCACCGCCGACGAAATGACCGCGACCAAGAGTGGTTCGCCATCTCGTGGGACTAGAAGACCAGAGAAGACGGCAAGAAGCCCGATCATCCCCCCGCCGAACAGGAGGTAGACCGCTCTTTTACGAACCGCGAGATATAGCGACGCATTAACAAAGACAATCGCTGCTGTGACCGCCCACGGCCCGGCAACTGCCGCGATCTGAATCAGAGGAGGAAAGCGATATAGACTCAGATAGAGCGCTGAAAACCCAATTCCAAGCGGACCGTACGCCCGCAACATCTCAAGCAGGGTGAAGGCAAGCGGCGCTAAGACAAGGAGTGGCCAGTCGAACCCCTGCCTTCCTCGCACCCAGGCCATAAAAAGACCGAACATCCCTCCATAGATTGCAAGGTAGGCAACAAGAACTATATATCCGGGTATGACGAGCGGACTGAACCGGTAGAGGGTAAACAACCATCGTAGGTCGAGGGCAAAAAAGACAAGGCCGGTGAGAAATCCTGGCAAGAATCCTCTTTCTTCCTCAAAGGCAACAAAGAGCGGCACAAGCGAAACGAACGCGAGAGGCCCGATCCCCAGACCGGGCATAGACAGAGCAACTGCCGCCCCCGCAAGAAGGGCGAACAACACTTTTCTTCCCCGAAGGTGGCTCATATACTCTCCATCATATCGATAACCGGGAGAAAGTCATGCATCCGATTCTGGTAAAGATCGGACCGATCACGATTCATTACTACGGTCTGATGTATGTGATCGCCATTACGCTCGGCCTCGTCCTGATTATCAAAGAAGTGCGACGAAAAGCCATTGACGTCTCCACCGAGGACCTTTTCGACCTCCTATTGTGGACAATTCCCGTTGCGATCCTAGGCGCACGGATCTATTACGTCGCCTTCCAATGGGGATACTACAGCCAGCATCCACTCGATATGGTCAAGGTGTGGGAAGGCGGGCTCGCCATCCATGGCGGAGTGATTGCCGGAGCGATCGCCGTCTACCTGTTCTGCCGTGTAAAGAAAGTTTCTTTCTGGGCCTTAACCGACGCCATCTCCCCCAGCCTCATCTTGGGGCAGGCAATCGGCCGAATCGGCAACCTGATGAATGGGGACGCCTACGGACTTCCTACCACACTCCCTTGGGGAATCCGCTTCCCTCTCAACTCCCCAGCTGGCCAAGCCTACCCTGGCTTGGCGACTCATCCATCGATGATCTATGAGATGATCCTGAATCTGCTCATCTTTGTTTACCTGTGGCGGATACGGAAGAAAGGATATCGAGCTGGTTTCTTAACTTCGATGTACGTTATCCTCTACTCGCTCGCCCGTTCCCTGGTCAGCTTTTCCCGCGGGGACAGCCTGTGGCTTGGACCGATTCGAGCGGCCCACGCGATCAGCGCGATACTCATCCTCGCATTCGGAGGGTTTATCATGTGGCGGCGTCTCTACGAGAG
>CAZOUO010000076.1:0-11436 GCA_964582975.1 uncultured Thermotogae bacterium
TGGGGATAGTGGCCACAGGAAGAGGTTATGAGAGGAGGGAAAAAGGGGAGCCCGGTTTCCCTTGCCCTTGCCGAATCGAACGGCGGCCTTGCAGATGGGAAAGCTACACGGCCAAGGAGGTCAGACAGCGTGCCTGTACCTCATCTGCATGGGCTGTAAACCCAATTTTGGCTGACACCTCGTCACGGACTCGCCGTTTTCGATCTTCCATCTCGCGGCGTTAAGCTCCCCTTGGTGGTTTGTGGTAACCGGTCCGATCCTCTAACAGGATCAGAGGGCTTCCGTAATGCTCCTATCGTTCCCTGTTATTAGGCCCGGCTAAGGTCGGAAGTATAACGGTCCCCCTTTTACGTTTCAAGGGGAGAGAATGCCCATCTCTAGAAGATTATGGATAGAGACGATTCAACTGTCTTGGAAAAGGGATGGTCTCGCGAATGTGGGGGACACCGCAGATCCAGGCAACGGTTCTGGCCATCCCTAAACCAAATCCGGAGTGCGGCACTGACCCGTATCGGCGCAGATCGAAATACCACTCGTAGGGCTGTTTTGGAAGATGCTTCTCCTCAAGCTGAGCGGTCAATTCCTCAAACGAGTCCACGCGTTGGCTCCCGCCGATCAGTTCTCCGTAGCCTTCGGGGGCGATCAGATCGGCGGCCAGCACTCGAGCGGGATCATCCGGATCGCGCTTCATGTAGAATGGCTTCATCGCTGCTGGGAAATACTCCACGAAGACCGGCTTTTTGAAATGCTCGCCGAGGGTTTCCTCGTGAGGGGCACCGAAGTCTTCCCCAACAGATACGTCGTGCCCTGCCTCCTGAAGGATCTTGATCGCATCAACATATCCTACTCGGGGAAAGGGAAGAGTGACCTCTGTCAAGAGGCGCTCCGTATCGCGCTTCAACAGTTCAAGTTCCCGCTTTCGTTCTGCGACCACGCTTGTGACAATGTAGGAGACCAGTTCCTCTTGCAGCCGGGTATTTCCCTCGTGGTCGGTGAATGCCATCTCCGCTTCGGCCATCCAGAATTCGGTCAGATGTTTGCGCGTCTTTGACTTCTCGGCACGGAAAACCGGGCCGATCCAGTAGACCTTCTCTAGCGCCGCAATGGTCGCCTCCAAGTATAGCTGGCCGCTTTGAGTCAGATAGGCTTTCTCCCCAAAGTAGTCGACCTCAAAGAGGGTGGTCGTTCCCTCAACTGACGTGCCGGTGAGGATGGGGGCCTCGGTTGCCACGAATCCACGCTCGTGGAAGAAGCCACGCACGGCACGGAAGACCGCGTCACGGATGCGAAGGACCGCAACCTGCCTACCGGTACGTATCCATAGGTGACGGTGATCTAGAAGAAACCCTGGTGTGTGTTGTTTTAGCTCAATTGGGAACGGTTCGCTTGGCTCGTGGACGACCTTAAAATCCTGGATCAAGAGTTCGCATCCACCTGGTGCGCGAGATTCCTTACGGATGATCCCTGTCACGATGAGTGAAGATTCACGGGGGAGGCGACTGGCGGTGGAGAAGAGGGCAGGCGAGTCAGGCTCGGTGAGGATCCCTTGGATTATCCCTGTGCCATCGCGGATCTGAAGGAACAGGATCTTCCCACTCGAACGTTTGTTGTACAGCCACCCACGTAGGGTGACCTCCTCACCCATACATTGGAGCGCCTGATCGATGGTGGTCATTCGCATAGTTACTCCTTTCCGAGGCGCCCACCTGAGCTCAGAAGGCGCACTTCACCTTCGCAACGTGGCGGCCTCTTCGACGATCCGCTCAACTGCAAGTGAGGGCTCCTTGATCACGCGGTGCTTCCAATTCCCGGTTAGGAACCACCCTAGGGAGAGTGTAGCTGCACCGAAGTTGGACGCCAACATCGCCCACCAGACGCCGTCCGGGCCAAGTTTCATTGTGAAACCGAGGAGATACACCAGCGGGATCCGTAGTACCCAGAGGCGAAATAGAGAGAAAAACATCGAGTAGACCGTGTGCCCTGACCCCTGGTAGGTTCCGATAATCACTTGAATGATTCCCATGAACGGGAAGGCAATTGATACGAGGATGAACAGTCGTGCGCCCAAGGCAATGACCTCCGGGTCAGCAATGAAGATTCTGACAAGCGAGGCCCGCAGGGCCAGGACAACGGCGCTAGCGGTGACCAATACGGCAGTTGAGATCCCCATGCCAGTCCAAGCGGATCGCTCGGCCCGTGTGGCCTGATCAGCACCCAGGTTTTGACCGACCATTGTCGCTGTAGCCTGGCCCAGGCCCATTGCTGGCATCAGGGCGATGGAGATGATTCGGTTTCCGATGCCAAAGGCACTCACCACGGCAGTGCCAAATCGGGCAAGGATTCCTGTCATGATAGAGAATCCAAGGGCCGTTCCGGCTTGCCCCAGAGAAGCAGGACCCCCAATTGCTACGATCTGATTCACCGTGTCCCAGCGTAGTCGCAGGTGTCGCGGACGAATGTGAATCCCCAATCTTCCGGAGAAGAGGAGGGCGATTCCGATGAACGCTACGATCCCACGGGAGATGATGGTGGCGATGGCCGCTCCGACAACCCCCCATGCGGGAAACGGACCCCATCCAAAGATGAGGAACGGGTCGAGAAGGATGTTAAGCGCAACAGAAACGCCCATCAGCTTCATCGGAGTGACTGTGTCCCCAACTCCGTTGAGCAAAGCAGCGACAACGAACATCCCAAACATCAAAGGGATCCCAGCATAGATGATCTGGAGATAGGCGGTCGCATCGGGGAGAAGGTCGGGGCCGGCTCCCATGATGACCATCAGTGGCCGCGCAGCGATGGCCCCAATAGCTGCAAGTCCGACGGCAAGAATACCGGTGAATGCGAACACTTGGCCAGCGGCGTGGTTGGCTTCCTCGCGGCGTCGTGCCCCGGTGTATTGGGAGACCAACGCCGTTCCGGTAACGGTGACACCAGCCCCGATTGAGATCACTAAAAAGACAAGAGGCCAAGCAATTGTTGGAGCAGCCACCGCCACTTTGCCTAAACGTCCTAGCCATAGGGTGTCCACAAGGTGATAGAGCGTGTGGAAAAGGTTGGAAAGCATGACCGGCCAAGCCAGACTGAGAAGCGACCGGCCGATTGGGCCGGACGTCAATTCCCTTCGATCCGCGATCCCTTCTTCGTGAGGCATGGCGGTCATTCTAACAGACGCTGGTTTGGATATCCGTCTTGTTGACATTTGTCAACAAGACGGATAGACTTTCACACATGCCCAAGACACAGTTCGGAGAGTTAATACGCGAGACCAGAATTGCTACCGGCTTGACCCTTCGCGAGCTGGCCGCCCGGGTGGGGATGGACTTCACTCGCTTGTCACGGATTGAGCATGGGAGCCGACCGGTCCCAGGATTGAAGGATGTCCGCACTCTGGCGGATGTGCTTCATCTGGATATGGTCGATCTGCTGGTGGCGGCCGGGACCTCCCGGGAAGTAATGAAACACCTGTTGTGGTCGGAGCGTCTCCGGGTCGCCGAGGCTGATTCCCGCGTGCGTTTCTATCATCCTGAGGTCTCTGTGCTCCTTACTAAGAATACGTTCTGTGTCAAGGTAAAGGTCCGGGATGGCGCCCTGTGCACCGTTTCCTTGGGAGAGGAATCGCTCGTTGTTTTTTCATTCTCCTCTCAGGGGGAGCTTCTTATCGAGATTCCCCCGGAAGCGATCACCATCTACCGCCGGGCTCCCAAGACAGGGAGTGCCGAGAATCTGCTGGCTGCTCGGGTGGTCAAAGTCCGTCGTCTTGGGCAGGTGACCAACGTGATCCTTTCCGGAAATGGGTTTGAACTGAACACGCTTCACACAGGAAGGAGGATAGAGCAGATGGATTTGAAGGAAGGGGAGGCGGTTTTCGCCTCGGTGCAAGCAACGGCGATTCGAACCAGACCGAGCACGAAGGAGTGATCATGAAAATAGAGGCTATAGCGATCGCGGGCTGTTTAGCGGTGGTGGGGCTACTGGGAGTTGCTAGTCTGGCGGATGGGGATTTGTCAGTACTGCTTCGAAGAGACACGCAGGTTATCCAAGTGCCTCTTGTTGACTATTGCCAAGTTACGGGGGCGGTTGCCTACCAGGGCCCGGTGCTGAAGGAGGGAGAGGAAAACTGGAAGTCCGCGCATACGTACAGCGGTGTGGCGATCCGTGACCTCGTCGAAGCGATCGGCGGGCTGGCCGAAGACGAGACGGTGGCGGTCATCGCTACCGATGGGTGGTATAAAGTGCTGCCCCATGAAGTCGTCTACGAGGAGACGGTCGCTGGCACGCCGGTTCTCGCTTTGGCCCGGGACGGTACTGAAGGAGAAGCCTGGGAGGACGTGCCGATGCTCGTCTTTCTCCCCGAGGACGAGCAGTTCAGCAACGAGGACATGCTGGAGGCGTTTGGTCCAGACCTTTCCCACTACTACGCCGATCACCTCTCGACGACCGGATTCATGGTGAAGAACGTCGCTTATCTGGTTGTCAACTACGACGGCGGGCCACTGCCCAGCTCAAAGGAGGAGGGGGAAGCGGACGCGGCGTCTGTATTTGCATCTGCAAAAGGTGTTGTCCTTGCGGTAGAGGAAGGGAGTACGACGTCGAGCTACACGATAGCGGACCTGGAGCAACTTGACCTGATCACCGGGCCGGGAACGTTCACCAACTCCGCGGGGGTCGACTACACCGTAACCTACACCGGCGTCCCGTTAATGACGTTGATTGGGAACATCCCTCTGGAAGCAACGATCCGTGTCACCGCGTCGGACGGCTACTCGATGGATTATCCCGTCGAAATGCTCGCCGATCGGAGTGAAGGGAGCTGGATTCTCGCGTTCAAGGAGAACGGCGAGTACATGCCCTTTGATCCAGGGTATTTGCGCATGGTCCAAGTTGGGGAGAACAACCCGCACTTCACAAGTTCCCTATCTGCACGGATGGTGGAGAGGATCGAGGTGCTCGGCGCCTACGAGGAGTACACGCTTCTTTTGGAAGGGGTGATCGAGCGTGTGTTCCGCCGTGGGGAGCTGGAGGCTGGGATCGGCTGTCCGTGCCACACCGCCACAGTGACCGCGACCAGCAAGGGCGAAATGCATACTTACACTGGCCTTCCACTGTGGCGATTGGTCGCCTACGTGGACGATGAAATCTATCCGGAGGCTGATCTCGGTATTTACTACAACGACGAGGATTTCAACGATGATCTGGCCGCACAGGATTACACCATCACACTCCTTGCCGTCGACGGGTACTCCCAAACGCTCCCCTCGCAGCTCATTGCTCGAGATGAGCGCTTCATTGTGGCATTCAAACGAGACGGCCTCTTCCTCGACCCGGCCAAGGATGGCTACATGCGGTTCACCTACGACGATTCGGTGGAGCTTCCCGAAGGAATGCGACTTAAGCCCGTGAAGTTCCTCGCAAAGATCGTTCTCGATCTGTAAGCAAACACCGATGACCAAGTGGACGAAAAGAACTGACCCCTTTCTCGATGTACGCGAGATTGTCCTCGTGGCGCTGCTCGCCGCCGTTGGGGGTGTGCTCTCTACCTATATCGGCTACATCGGCAACCTGATCAACCGGGTGTTCGGGGTTCCGTTCGGCGCCGGCCAGCTTATTGCAGGGCTTCACGTCGTGTGGCCGCTTCTTGCCCGCAGCCTTACTGGTCGCTTCGGTTCAGGAACCCTGACTGGGTTGACCAAAGGGTTGGTGGAGTTCTTGTCCGGTGGGACGCACGGGGTAGTCATCGTCCTTATTTCTTTAGTCGAAGGTCTTCTCGTCGACGTCGGCATGGGCATCTCTCGCAGACAATCGCTGCTTTTGACCATGCTCACTGGGGCGGTCGCCTCGGCGTCCAATGTCTTCCTGTTTCAGGCGATCTATTTCTCTGGGGTCTCCACTAGGTTCATCCTGGTGATGGCCGGACTGTCGCTTGTCTCCGGAGCGTTCTTTGGTGGGTACCTTGCGTGGGATCTGCACCGGCTCCTGGCCGCCACTCGGCTGGTTGCGCGAAGGGTGATCGAGGAATCCAAACCACGCGCCCAATGGCGAAAGCACTTGGTTACCTTGGCAGTGGTGATCGGTCTGCTCGCCGGTGGAGTCTACTACTACATCGCCGTCTACGATCCCTTTGCCTTGCCCGATGCAGCGAGGATTCAAGGCGCGGTGCAAGCTCCTTACACCTTTCGGTACGGCGATTGGATCGGGCAGGCGATCACGGTCGTCGCCGAACTCCGCGGAAGTGTCAGTTACGCGCCGTCACGCGAGTACACCGGGATCCCCTTGCGCGCGGTCCTTGCCCAGGCCAAGCCAGAAGCGGGGGCCACGACGGTGCGCGTGATCGCTGAGGACGGGTATGAGGCAAGCTTCGATCTGCGTTTGTTGTCGGGCGATGAGGCGGTGCTTCTTTCGCTCGATCAAGGGCGGTTGCGCCTCATCGCCGCGGCGTACGACGGCTCGCACTGGGTCAAGCAGGTGACAAGAATTGTCGTGTACTGACGACGTCAAGATCGCAATTGAGGATCTGTCCGTTCATTACCCAGATCGCGAGCAGCCGGCATTGCACGGCCTCTCCGAGAAGATCGAAGAGGGTGAGGTTGTTGCGATCACCGGTCCATCCGGGTGCGGGAAATCAACGTTGTGTCACGCCTTGGCTGGTTTCATCCCGGAGATGCTTCCAGCCCTGGTCGGCGGAGAGATCCGGATCGATGGACGCTCAGTGTGGGAGGACGATCCGGCGCACGTCGCAACCCGCATCGGCTTGATTCAACAGGACCCGGACACACAGATCTGTACCTTGAACGTGTGGCAGGAGGTGGCGTTCGGTCCGGAGAATCTCTGTCTGTGTCCAGACGAGGTCAACGCACGGGTGGAAGAAGCGCTTGCCTGGGTTGGGATGTCCCACCTTGCCGACCGCGACACGACCACGCTCTCTGGAGGGGAAAAACAGCGGGTGGCGATCGCCTCCATTCTGGCGATGCAGCCAGAAGTAATGCTTCTCGACGAGCCAACAGCAAACCTCGATCCACAAGGGGCAAAGGCCATATTCGATCTGTTGGGCAAGCTGTGTGAGGGAGAAGGACGGACGCTGGTCGTAGTTGAGCATCGTCTCGGTCCCCTGCTTTCCCTCACGCCGCGCTTGCTAGTCATGGATCGCGGACGGATTGTCCTGCGGCGGCCGACCCGGCGACATGAGGATCTGGTCGAACTTGGCTTGCGAGCTTATTGGGAACGCTTGTCGGCTCTAGCTCAACGTTGGGAAGAGATATCGCTGGCACTGGAGGAGGTGTCATTCAGCTACAATACCTTGCCCTTGATCGATCGGCTGTCACTCCGGTTGTCACCAGGAGAAATCCTCGGCGTGATTGGCCCAAACGGTGGCGGGAAGACGACACTGCTGCGTTTGATTGCCGGACTGGAAGTGCCGGAGGTAGGGCAGGTTATCCGGGCGAAGGACCTCAAATTGGGATTCGTCTTCCAGCATCCTCACCAACAGATCTTCGAGCGGACCTTGCGACGGGAGTTCGAAATCGAGGGGCCGATCACACAGGAGGCGTTTGCTTGCACGCTGCGCGAGGCGCGGCTCTCCGGACTTGTGGATGTGGCCCCCCTCTCTTTGAGCCTCGGTGAACAGCGGCGGTTGACGGTCGCGACCGCGTTACGACGAGAACCCGACGTGCTTTTGCTCGACGAGCCGTTCATCGGGCAGGACCGTCACAATGTGGCCTGGACGATCGCCCAGATTCTCACGGCTCGGGAGCGTGGGGCGGTGACCATCCTTGTCTCCCACGATATCCCGCTGATCGCTTCACTGTGCGACCGCGTGCTCTATTTAGGCGAGCAAGCGATCGAAGGAGACCCGCAAGCCGTGTTTTCACAGTTGGTGGGGATGGGACGAGAGGCATTCACGCCTGGATATTGGAACGGAGAGAGCACATGATTTCCCGTGTTGTCTATCGCAATGGGACCCAGGGGCTTCACCGCGCAAGCCCAGCGGGGAATGTCCTTCTCCTAACAGGGTTTTTGGTCGCAGTCCTCGCCTCGCCCGGCGTCCTGGTCAAGACTGGGACACTGGTCCTGGTTTTGCTTCTCACCACTTTTTCTGGGGAGCAGGTGGGAACGTTCTTGCACAATATCCGATTTGTGTTGGCGTTTGCCCTTGTTCTCTTTATCGCTCAAGCCCTTTCCGTGAGAGAGGGGGCGGTCCTGTTCTCCATTGGTCTTCCCATTACCGAGGAGGGGTTGCTTGCCGGCGCTCAAATGGCACTCCGATTTCTGGTGATCCTCTCCGCAAGCTTCTTGTTTGTCCTTGTCACCGACCCGGATCGACTTGCTCAGTCGATCGTTCGGCTTGGCATCCCGTACCGCTACGGATTTATCTTCGTTCTCGCGCTGCGGTTTGTCCCTTTCTTCCGGCAGGAGCTCCGCACGGTGCGGGAGGCCCAACGTGTACGTGGAGTACAGATCTCAGTGCGTAGCCTGTCGGGCTTGCGCCGGGCAATCCGATATACCTTTGTACCGGTCTTGGTTTCAGGGGTGATGAGAGTGGACAGCATTGCCATGTCCATGAAAGGCCGCTGCTTCGGGCTTCGTCCGAGACGGACCATCACCCGCAAGGGGCGCTGGGGCCCGATGGATTGGGTTGCAGCAGCGCTATTCGTTGTGCTCATCGGGGTGGCCGTGGCAGCGAGGAGGTTTGCGTGGCTGTAGGTGAAAGGCTCAGGCGGACTTATCTAGTCGCCTTTCTTACATTAGCAGTTGCAGTTGTCATACCCGTTATCGTGCGAGTCGCCACGCAATCGGAGGGTCCTGAGATTCAAATCATTCTGGCTGATGGGCAGCAAAGAACGATCATTCTGTCGCAGATGAAGCGGCTGCCAACCCTGACACGCAAAGGCACCTATCAGAATCAGTTTGGCAACTGGCGTGATGAAGGGGTCTATACTGGAGTTCGGCTTACCGACATCATCGGGACGGACGTCGACTACGAAGCGATCCGCGTTACTGCCTCCGATGGCTACGAGATCGAGGTCGAACGGGCTCGCGTTGAAAGCCCCGACTACCCCATGGTCCTCTCCTACGCATTTGACGGCGTGGAGGTGCCGGCTTGGGAGATCGGTTTTCGTATCGTAGTTCTGCCGGAAGACGGGGACGTCAGTAACGAAGAGTACGGGGTCGACTCAGCCGGAAGCTTTTGGGTGCAGAATGTGACAAAGATTAGCCTTACTCAGTCACCGTAGGCGCTTGCGGTGATCCCCGAGGAGCGTGAATGTAGTCGAGCTGCTCTTGACTGTCTGGCACCCTGACAGTGAGTGCTCTCAAAGAAGCCTTTCCTTGACAGAGGCGCTCTTTTGAAGTATCGTATAGCCACCCCACCTGGGATGGGGGAAGAAATTTTGGGAGGTTAACAAGTATGCCAAAGACTGGAAGCTTGGCAAAGGCAGCACCCCTGAAGGCAAGTATCATACAGCGGTTGCGCACTGCGGCTGGCCACCTCGCCGCTGTGGAACGGATGGTTGAACAAGAGCAGTATTGCATCGACATCCTCAAACAGATCTCCGCTGTGCAGGCTTCTTTATCGAAGGTTGCCTACGCGCTATCAGACGCGCACATGAAACACTGCGTGCGCGAGGCCATCGCAAAGGGGAAGGGAGAGGCAAAGGTAGAGGAATTGCTGGAGACGCTCAAGTACCTGAAGCACTTCTAGGAGAAGGTGGCCATGGGTAATGATACAAAGGACGTTGAACAGAGACTGAAGATAGAGGGAATGCACTGTGCCAGCTGCGCGCAAGCTGTCGAAAAGGCATTGGTAAACGTAACGGGGGTTAGATCAGCCACGGTGAATCTGATGACCGAACAGGCAACCGTATTGCATTCGCCAGATGTCACAACCGAGAGACTGCAGGCAGCGGTTGAAGCTGCGGGATACACTGCAGTCCCCGTGGAAGACGAAGCAAGGCGACGTTTGGTTATTCCGATTGAAGGAATGACCTGTGCAAGCTGCGTTCACACGGTTGAGAAGGCGGTGGCGGGCGTCCCTGGGGTTGAGAGCGTCTCCGTGAACCTGTCAACGGAGCAAGCAACCGCCAGCCTTTCCTCGGAGGTGTCCTTGAGCGCGATCGAGGATGCCGTCCAAGCAGCGGGATATCGCGTCGGAAAGATTGACGCCTCTGATAGCACCAAGGAGGATGCAATTGCCCGCGATCTTCGCCGTTTGAAGGAAGCAAAGCGGCGGATGGTGCTTGCGTGGATATTGGTTGTGCCAATCCTCGTCTGGATGATTCCGGAGATGGCCCTCGGGATCATGTGGCCAAGTCCGCTTGTCTTCCACGTGGGCATGATCGTCCTCGCTGCTCCCGTTCTGCTCATCGCTGGCTGGCCAACCGTTCGCGCAGGGGCAAAAGCCTTGTTTCACCGATCTCCTACGATGGACACGCTGATCACCTTGGGGACGAGTGCCTCTTTTGCCACCGGATTCGTCGCGATTACAGGGGAGCTTGGCGTTTTACCCAGACTACTCAACTACGCCGGCGTCTCTGCGATGATCATGGCGATTCACCTCACCGGTCGCTACATCGAAACCCTCGCTAAGGGGCGCGCTTCCCAGGCAATCCAGCGCCTTCTCACCCTCGGAGCGAAGACGGCGCGCGTGTTACGAGATGGGACCGAGACGGAAGTTCCTATCGACGCGGTCACTGTTGATGACCTAATGATCGTCCGCCCCGGTGAGAAGATTCCTACTGACGGGGTAATCGAAACCGGAGAGAGCCACATTGACGAGTCGCTCGTCACCGGGGAGTCGATGCCGGTGAGACGGGGCCCGGGAGATGCTGTTGTGGGTGCCACCGTGAATGGGGAGGGTTTCCTCCGCATCCGCGCCACCGGGGTGGGCGAGGAGACATTCCTTGCCCAGGTAATTCGCATGGTCGAAGAGGCACAGGGATCCAAGGTCCCCATTCAAGCGTTTGCGGATCGGGTGACCGCCATGTTCGTTCCGGTCATCCTAGTGATCGCTCTTTTCACCTTGGTCCTCTGGCTAGCTTTCCCAGGCGCTTTGGGTTCACTCGGTCTTGCCGCAAGTCGGATTTTGCCCTGGGTCGATCCGGCGCTAGCGCCGCTTTCGCTTGCTCTGTTTGCTGCAATTGCAGTGCTTGTCATTGCCTGCCCGTGTTCCCTTGGGCTTGCCACCCCGACAGCTTTGATGGTAGGAACCGGGGTGGGTGCCAAAAGCGGTGTTCTCATCCGCTCTGGGGAAGCGATCCAAACAATGAACCAGGTCACGACGATCGTTTTCGATAAGACCGGGACAATTACGCAAGGCGTCCCCGGAGTCACCGACCTAATTGTCGGAGGAGGCGTTTCAGAGGAGGAGCTGCTCCGCTTGGCAGCCAGCGTAGAAGTGGGCTCAGAACATCCGATCGGGAAAGCCATCGTCAATGAAGCTCGTTC
>CAZOUO010000077.1:0-11236 GCA_964582975.1 uncultured Thermotogae bacterium
AGGTGCGACTCGGCACGTAGACATTACCGGGGTTGGAGAGGATCCTCGCCAGCTCGGAGCTCGACAGACGCTGCCCCCCGATCCACAGCGCCCCGGGAGATGCATGACAGGTGAAGTAGAAGTAGAGTCGCTCGCAACACGTGTACAGCCGAAGTTCGGTGAACAGCTTGACGATGAACGCCTCCACCGTCTCGGGAGAGGCTTCTCCGGGAAGAAGCGTGGAAAGCTTCATCCCCATGGAGTTGAATGCCCTGCACATCCCCTCTGCATCCGCCCGAAATTGCTCCCTTCCCGGTTCGCCAGGGGCCCACCCGTTGACGACGAGTGCCCAGTCAAAGCAGTTGGCACGCGGTGAGCTGGTTCCACATCCTGCATCTCCGAAACCAGCGTCGGCTCCCTTTGATGGTGCGACTTGCGCGCTGACCCAGTTCTGCTCGTTCCAGTAGTCGTCAGGATCGGTCCACAGGGATTCGCCGTTGAGCACGGGCCACCATCCCTCGTCATGGACGACATACGAACCGTCAGCTGCATCGACGAGGACGAAGCTCGTAGGATGGCTGTACCTCGCATAGGGCTCCAAATCAATCCAGAAAAACCACACCGAGCTTTCTATAGCATAAGGCACAAGATGAGGAAGACGCATCACATCCGCGGGGATCGGATTCGGCGCATAAGGAGACAAGCAATCACTCGGTCCGATCGTAGAGGGATACCCGAAAGCGATGAAATCTCCAGGGATCTGCAACTCGGGCAGAATCTCCTCCTTCAAGATCCGGATTGCCTCGTTGCGGCCTATCTCAAGCGGCGACTGTCCAGCGACCAGAAGCCTAGCCAAAAGAAGGAAAACTACGACGAGCCCCACGATCAGCAACAGCCGAATGCACTTCACCAGTCTCCACCTCCGTCTTTGGCAGAGCATTTGCAGTCTAGCAGGGGTTGATAACGAGTGCGAAATTGTACCCATTCAACCATTCCCTGCAACGATTGCCTGGTGAGCTTTTTCCGACCTACCTTCTGCTCCGATTATTCTTGACGTTGACGATCATCAGTTGCCGCTGTTTGCTGAGTTCTCATATGATGACAAGATGCAAAGCAGCGGCGTGGCAAAGCAAACAAAGGATCGTGTGGACAGAGTGTAGGGATCGAAACAAGAATGGCACGGAGGCAGATAATATGGTGGACGAACTAAGTTCGAGCGCTCGCAAAGTGCAGGAGGCGCTGCAAACTTGTGGGTTATCCTTCCTCGTCGTGGAGCTACCCGCCTCAACGCGGACGGCACGTGAGGCCGCCGGGGCGATCGGATGCCAGGTCTGCCAGATCGCGAAATCGCTCGTGTTCAAGGGAAAGCATTCAGGCAAACCGCTCCTTGTGATCGCCAGTGGGGCCAACAGAGTAGACGAAGCCAAAGTAGCCGAGCTGGCGGGTGAGCCGATCGAAAAAGCCGATGCCGACTTCGTGCGCCAGCATACAGGCTTTTCCATCGGCGGTGTACCGCCGGTTGGACACTCTGTGTCAATGCAAACGTGGATTGATGAAGGCCTGCTCCAGCACGAGGCGATATGGGCCGCCGCCGGGACGCCGCATGCGGTGTTTAAACTGAAACCAATGGACTTACCTGAGATGACCGGTGGAGAAATCGCGGCCATCTCATGAGGAAGCGCACGTGAGCAGTTCGAGCCTTCATCCTTGGACCCTCAATCCAAAGGTAGCGGTTCAGATTCAAAAGCGACTGCGTGATCGCCTCGTACTCTCGTGGGATGGGCGCAAGGTAACCACTATTGCTGGGGTGGATGTGGGCTTCAAAGATCAAAAAGCACGGGCAGCGATTGTCGTGTTGAGCTATCCCACCCTAACGCCGATCGAAAGTGCAACCGCTGAGAAGACTATCAAGTTCCCGTACATCCCGGGTCTGCTGACCTTTCGCGAAGGCCCAGCGATTCTGTCCGCATGGGAAAAGCTGCGGTCAAAGCCCGATCTACTGCTCTTCGATGGCCAGGGGATTGCGCATCCGCGGGCAATGGGCATCGCCGCGCACGTGGGCCTGTGGTTTGAGCGGCCGAGCATCGGTGTGGCCAAATCGAGGCTGTTCGGACATCATGAAGAACCGGGACCGACGCGTGGCGACAGGACCGAGCTCGAGGACGAACGTGATCCAAAAAGCGTCATTGGTGCGGTTCTCCGCACGCGAACCAACGTGAAACCGTTGTACGTCTCTCCAGGGCATCTCATCGACGTGCCACGCGCAGTCGAATTCGCCTTGAACTGCTGCGCGCGGTATCGCTTGCCTGAACCGATCCGCTGGGCGCACAAGCTCGCCAGCGAAGAGACATCCCCGATGCAAAACAGCGCTCAGGTTCGACTGTAATGTCGAAGTCTCCTTGGGGACCAAGCTTCACATCAGGGCACAGATTCAGAGTTAAGAGAAGAAAGCAGTATCAGCTCCCTCGGCGTATTCAGATTGATAAACGAGGAAAGCTCCGGATCGAAGCGTCGGATTTCCGACTCCGGCACCTTGCACAGGCGCAAGCGGTCATAGATCTTTGTTATTTTGAGCACTCCTTGATCGAGGGTCTCCTGGATAACGGGAATCGCGGTTCGACGATAGGCAGCGCACAGCGGCTCGTAGTAGCCATTGATAATTGGAACTACGATGTCAACATCCTCGGCGCGTGAAAGTAGATATCGGACAAGCTCAGGCTTGATAAACGGAAGGTCGCAGGCAAGGACGAAGCAAAGATCGGTCTTGGAAGCAAGAAGGCCACTGACAATCCCAACGAGCGGGCACTGCTCAAAGCGGCTGTCTTCCACGATGCGAAATCCTCTCTCAAGACTGAGCTTCCGACCGACCACGAGGGTCTCAACGAAGAGAGGGGACAGCTTTCCAATGAGGTGCTCGATGACGGTTCCACCCGAGGCAGGCAAGAGGTGCTTGGGCAAGCCCATTCGCCGCGACTCGCCGCCAGCAAGGATGACAAGCGTTGCGTCTTCTTTCATCGGACCTTTTCCTCTCAACACTTGGCCATTGTTGCCACGCATCACCTGATCCATTATAACCGTAGCTGATTCACGTGGACGAGGTCGTGAGGTGACATGGTGAACAAGACGTGGCGGGAATCTCTACGCCCGAGAATCGAAGAGGCGCGAAAAGCGCTTTCCCAAGTTGATCCACCCGACCTTGCACGCAGGGGCGGGCTATCCTTTCAGGAGGGACAGTTGGCGCTTTCTCTATTTGGGAAGAGATACGTGATCCGCATCCCGGCCTTTGTGGCTGCAGATCCCGCAAAAGACGAAGATTGCCCTGAGGAGCTCCAGATTCTCCTGCTCGACTACCTGAAAAACGGGGGAGGCACGCAACCAAGAGGTCACTGGATCGGTTTTCGCGAGTTGCCCGATGGAGGGTTCTACTGGCGAGCCTTTCAGGGGTATTCGGGAGACCAACTGGTCCGGGATCTGGCCGGAGATACTGCCGCGTTCCGGCGGGCTGCGGAGACATTAGGAGGAGAGACCTTGGAGATAGGGGACGCCGCTTATTCCTTCCGCGCGTTGCCACAGCTGCCGATGGCTGTTGTCTGGTGGGCAGGCGACGAGGAGTTCCCGGCAAAGGCTAGCGTACTGTTCGATGAGACAGCCAGTCACTACCTGCCCACTGACGGGTTGGCCATCCTCGGCCGGATGCTGTGCCGCAAACTTGCGAAGCTGGGGAAGGAAGCATGAAGCTAGCCGTGGCGGGAAAAGGCGGTGTGGGCAAGACGACCCTCGTGGCGTTGCTTGCCCACGAGGCCGTGGCTCGCGGGTACCGCGCTATTGCTGTAGATGCCGATCCCGACGCCAATCTCGCCATGACCCTGGGAATCGATCAGCCGATTGTCACTCTAGCCGAGGAGCGCGAGCTGATCAAAGAGCGGGTGGGAGAAGAAGGATTCGTCAAGCTCAATCCCACTGTGGACGACATCCCGGACCGCTATTCGGTGGAACGGGATGGGATCCGCCTGTTGGTCCTCGGGGGCGTCCGACGTGGCGGCGGTGGCTGCGCCTGTCCTGCGAATACTCTCCTGCAATCTCTGCTTCGACACCTTTTTCTCCAAGCAGGCGAAGTGGTTATCGTGGACATGGAGGCCGGCATCGAGCATCTGGGCCGGGGAACAGCTCAAGGAGTCGACGCCCTGATTGTTGTCGTGGAGGCCGATCGCCGAACGTTGGAAACGGCCAACAGGATCCTCCGGCTGGCTCACGAGATCGGACTGGAGCAAATCGTAGCTGTGGGAAACAAGATCCGCGAGCTCGAGGAAGAGACACTCATCCGCCAAGGACTCTCGGATGGCATCCTCCTTTTGAGCGTACTTCCTTACTTAGAAGAGCTTCGGACAAGCGGCCTAGCTGGCTCCCTCCCTCGCAGTCCTTCTCCCCCGGCTGTTCAGGAGCTATTTTCCTTGCTAAAACAGCACCTTCCCTCTTCAGCTTCATGATCTTATAGAAGACCCATTTGGACGGGTTTTTCATCTAGCAATCCCGGTTTGCTAAGGCATTCTAAAGTTGGTATATTTCGCCTGGGAAATGATGATGTGAGGTCATGTGAATACGTGTTCCCGCGTGGCGGGATTTTCTTCAAGGAGGTAATTGGATATGTCAAGGGTCATAGCAACGGCAGCGATCCGAGGTGCCCACAACTACGTCCAACAGGCAAAACAGGAACTCGACAAGGCAATCGAAGCGTTCGGTCCGGAAAAACAGGTCGAGTTTCCCAACACCGCTTACTATCTACCCCTAATCTTGGCCATCACAGGGCTTGAGGTAAAGACTCTCGCGGATACCAAAAGGGCCTTGGAACGCGCTGAAGTGCTACTTCCACCCATCCCAACCGATCAGTTGTGGGTGCCGTATCTGGGTCACGCACTGGATGCTGGTGTTGCAACTCTGATCGCCGAGGAAATCATCGAGGCTCTGAAATACGTCAACGGTCTTGAGCCAGAGGAACCTTGGCTTGGCTTCACCGACGATTCCACCCTGAGGACACAGGGGATCAAGCTCGTCGACGGGCGCATGCCGGGCTTTGCCGCCTGTGTGGGCTCCCTTCCCACCAACGACGAGGCGGTGGAGCTGGCGAGGTCACTGCAGGAAAGAAACATCTTGGTCTTCATGGCATCCAATACCAACGGCGAGTCGATGGCCCACCAGCTCGCTGAGGAAGGTGTCGAGATGAACTGGGACACATTCCTTGTCCCCTACGGCGAAGAGACATCCGCCGCTGTACACGCCCTAAACTTTGCCGCCAGGGCAGCAATGACCTTCGGTGGGATCAAACCTGGAGACGCCGCTGCCGCGAGGAAGATCCTGCTCTACAACAAAGAGCGCGTCCACGCCTTCGTCCTCGCTTTGGGTGCGGACCTCGAGCCGAAAGAGGGGAACGGTCAGCTCCTCACGGACGAGAAATACGCCACCGCTGCCGGTGCGATCAACTTCGGCTTTCCCGTCGTCTCCGACGTGGACATCCCACAAATCCTGCCGCGCGGGATTTGCACCTACGAACACGTCGTTTCCGGTATCCCTCGTGACGCCATTGTGAACAAGGCCGTCGAGGTGCGCGGGCTGAAGATCAAAATAAGCGAGATCCCCATCCCTGTACCGTATGGCGCCGGATTTGAAGGGGAGCGTGTGCGCAAGGAGCAAATGTATTGCCAATTTGGTGGGAAGTACACCGAGGCGTTTGAACTCGTGCGGGGCCGGCCAATGGACGAGGTAGAAGACAGCAAGATTGAAGTGATCGGTCCAGACATTGACGAGATCGAAGAGGGAGGCGCGCTTCCCCTCGGAGTAATCGTGGAGGTTGCCGGCAGGAACTTCAAGGAAGATTTCGAGACGGTCATTGAGCGGCGGATTCACGAGTTCGCGTCCTGGGCCTACGGCGTCTTCCACATGGGTCAGCGAGCGATCGTCTGGGTCCGCATCAGCAAAGACGCCTTCGCCAAGGGCTTCCGCCTTCGCCACTACGGGGAGATCATCATCGCCAAGCTGCGCGAGGAGTTCAGTGCAATCCTCGACAAGCTCCAGGTGACGATCATTACCGATGCTGAGAAGCTCAAAGAGCCGCTCGAGAAGGCAAAGGAAGTCTACCACCAGCGCGATGAGCGGATCATGGGGATGCGGGATGAAGATGTTGATACCTACTACTCCTGCGTACTCTGCCAATCGTATGCCCCGGATCACGTCTGCATCGTCACTCCGGAGCGACTCGGCCTCTGTGGGGCCTACACCTGGCTCGACTGTGCAGCAAGCTTCGAGATGAACCCCCACGGCCCGAACCAACCGGTGAAGAAAGCTGAGGTCATCGATGCGGTGAAGGGTCAGTGGAAGGGGGTCAACGAGTACCTCGAAGTCGCCTCCAATGGAAACCTCCAGCGATTCAACGCCTATTCCATCATGGAGGATCCGATGACCAGCTGCGGTTGCTTTGAGTGCATCACCGCCATCCTTCCCGAGACGAACGGGGTGATGATCGCCAATCGCGAGTACACGGAGATGACTCCGATCGGGATGACCTTTTCCACCATGGCCGGCCAGCTCGGCGGTGGCGTCCAGACCCCCGGCTTCATCGGCATGGGAAAGCTCTACATCACAAGCAAGAAGTTCATCTCGGCTGAAGGTGGGATCGAGCGGGTGGTGTGGATGCCCACACAGCTCAAGGACGAGATCCGTGAGCGGTTGGAAAAGCGACTCGAAGAGATAGGAAAGCCTGATCTTCTTGACAAGATCGCCACTGAGGAGGACGCGACAACGAGCGAGGAACTGCTCGAGTTCCTGCAAAAGGTTAGCCACCCGGTCCTAGAGATGGAACCGATGATGTAAAGGAGGGACCAGAAAGCCATGGCAAAACTGACCGGTATCGAGATCTACAAGCTCTTGCCAAAGACCAACTGTGGAGACTGCAATTTCCCAACCTGTATGGCCTTTGCCATGCAGGTTGCGGCGAAAAAGGCCGCCCTCGATCAATGCCCTCACGTCTCCGAAGAGGCCCAATCCGCTCTGGGCGAAGCACAAGCGCCTCCGATGCGGACCGTGAAAATCGGGTCGGGCGAACGTGAATTCGCCGTCGGGGGAGAGACGGTGCTCTTCCGCCACGAGGAGAAGTTCCACCATCCCACCGGCGTGGCAATCAAGATATCAGCCGGTCTCTCATCGGATGAGCTGGACAGGCGCGTCGAGCAGATCAACCGACTGCACTTTGTCCGCGTGGGCGAGGAGATCGGCGTCAACCTCATCGCCGTTGAGCAGGACGGAAGCGATGGATCTCAATATGTGCAAGCAGTCGCACGAGTGCGGGCAAAGTCGAACTTGCCGCTGGTTTTCCTCTGTTCCGATCCGCAGGTCCTCGAGTCGGCCCTCGAGACTGCCGCTGAGGCGCGGCCGTTGATCTGGGCCGCCATGCAGGAGAACTGGGAGGCAATGGCTGACCTTGCGGCTAAGTACAAGGTTCCCCTCGCGGTCCGGGCAGAAACCCTGGAGGGCCTGGCCGAGCTGACGGAGCAGATCAAGACCAAAGGGGCAGAGGATTTGGTCCTAAACCCTGTGGGTGCAAACCTGCTTGACACCCTGACGATGTTGACACAGCTTCGCCGGTTGGCTCTGGAGAAGGTGTTCCGGCCTCTTGGATACCCAACGATCGTGTTTTCTGCCGGCGCATCGCCCGAGGAGGAGGCCAGCGAAGCGACAGCCTACATCTGCCGCTACGGAGGAATCGTGGTGATGAACGGAACTGAGAGTTGGGAGGTCCTACCGCTTCTAACCGCCCGCCAGAACATCTACACCGACCCGCAGGTTCCCAATGCGATTGAAGCCAAGCTCTACAAGATCGGCGAGCCGGGACCCGATGCGCCGGTCCTCTTCACGACCAACTTCGCCCTCACTTACTTCACCGTGGCAGGCGAGGTGGAGAACAGCAAAGTCCCGTCCTACATCTGTGTGGCCGACACCGAGGGGTTGGGGGTGCTCAACGCCTACGCCGATGACAAGCTGACCGCGGAGAAGGTGATCAAGACGGTGCAGGAGCAGGGCGCAATGGAAAAAGTGAACCACAACAAGCTAATCATCCCCGGTCTGGTTGCCGTGCTGCGGATGGAGATCGAGGAGGACTCCGGTTGGGACGTAGTCATTGGACCGGAGGACGCCGCTAGCATCCCACACTTTCTGAAGACCGAATGGAATCCCAACTAGACTAAGCGATGGGCACGGTCAGGGTCACGTTCATACCCAATCAAGAGAGTGTCGAAACAGAGCCTGGGAAGACTCTCCTGGAGGTTGCCAAGAAGGCTGGAATCTTCGTCGCCTCGATCTGTGGCGGCGACGGGATCTGCGGCAAGTGTCGCCTGATCGTCCAATCCGGCGAAGTGGACGCAAGCCCTACCACGCTCCTCAGCCGACAAGAAATCCAAGCTGGCTACGTCCTTGCTTGCCAGACCCGGGTGATCGGAGATGTGGACGTTCTCGTCCCTCCGGAATCGCGTATCGAAGGGGAACAGATCCTCATCGATCAGGACGCTCAGCGCTTCCGCGCCCTCTATCCCACGACGGCCGAGCAGGCCTTCTACCGCCACAATCCACTGGTCCAAAAGCTTTTTCTTGATCTCCCCGAACCGAGTCTTCAGGACAACCTCGGTTGCCGAGAACGGTTGTACCGGGAGATCCGCCGCCACAGCGATGCGCCGGTGATGCAGATGGGACTTAAAGTTCTGCGTGCTCTTCCAAGCCTTCACCGCGACAAGGACTGGAAGGTCACTGCAACTCTGGGCAGGCGCGGTGGGACACTCGAGGTCATCCAAGTGGAGGCGGGAAATCACGCCAGGCGCAACTACGGCGTCGCTCTCGATGTTGGCACCTCCACGGTCGTGATCCACCTTCTTGACCTCACCACCTCCGAGACGATCGATGCGGAGGCCTGCTATAACTCCCAGGCTCCCTTCGGTGCTGAAGTGACGCGTCGGATTATTTACGCCGAACGGGAGGGGGCAAAAGCCCTTCGCGCCGCTGTTGTTAGCGACATTAACAACCTAATCTCTACGCTCATTTCCAGAAACCCGGTCGAATTAAACGATGTCACAACGATTTTTGCCGCTGGGAATACAACGATGCTTCACTTTCTGTTGGGATTGAATCCGTCCGGAATCCGCAAGACTCCCTATGTTCCCGCTGTCTTGGTCCCCCCACCGGTTCGCGCTGCCGAAGTGGAAATCAAGATTAACCCCCGTGGCCTCCTCTATGCCATGCCCTCGATCGGCAGTTGGGTCGGAGGGGACATCACCGCCGGAATTTTGGCGACCGGCCTGTCTCAGACCGATCGGTTGACGATGCTGATTGACGTCGGCACGAACGGAGAGATCGTGCTCGGCAATCGGGATTGGATGATTGCCTGTGCGACCTCCGCCGGTCCGGCGTTCGAGGGCAGTGGGGTGAAATGCGGCATGAAGGCGAGCAGCGGAGCGATCGAACGGGTGGAGATCTCTTCCGAAGGGCAGGTCTCCGCTCGGACCATTGGGGATACCAAGGCCAAGGGATTCTGCGGTTCGGGGTTGATCGATGCAATTGCCGCCCTCTTCCAAGCGGGAATCATCGATCGGTCGGGGAACCTCCTCCCAGACCGCTCGCCTCACGTGCGCAGGCAGGACGGCCAACAGGAGTTTGTCCTCGTCCCAGAGGAACGAGCAGAGACAGGAAGGGACATCGTGGTCACTCAGCCCGACATCGAGAATGTCCTCCGTGCCAAGGCGGCGATCTATGCGGGCACCAAGATCCTTTTGGAATCCACGCAACACAAGTTTGATGACATTGAACAGCTCTTCATCGCCGGGGGATTCGGCAATTACCTCGATCGGGAAAAGGCGATCATCCTGGGAATGATTCCTGATATTCCACTTGATCGAATCCGGTTCGTGGGGAATACGTCACTCATCGGGGCAAAGATGGCTCTGTTATCGACTGAGGCTTACGAGCGTTGTTTCGAGATCGCCAAGAGCGCAACCTACTATGATCTTATCACCTACCCCGGTTATTACGAGGAGTTCATGTCCGCGAAGTTCTTGCCTCACACCGACCTTTCCCTTTTCCCGAGCGTCGCACAATCGATGCATAACGACGCGATATCCGCGAGTTGGCAACCAACGAGGGGGACAATCTAGATGCCATTTACGATCGCTGTGGCGGGAAAGGGAGGAACGGGCAAGACCACCGTTGCTGGTTTAGTCATCCAGCATCTACTTCATGATGAGCAGGGACCGATCCTAGCGGTCGATGCCGATCCCAACGCGAACCTCTGCGACGTACTGGGCCTGGAGGTCGAAACGACTGTAGGTGGCCTGCAAGCAGAGACGCTCAAGCAGATTCATAACCTTCCCGCTGGGGTCCCCCTCGACCGCTACATGGAATACGAGCTGCACCAAGCGTTGGTGGAGGGAGAAGGGGTCGATCTACTGGTAATGGGTCGCGGAGAGGGGGACGGGTGCTACTGCGCGGTGAATCACATCCTTAAAAGGTATCTGGAGTCGATCAGAGGCAACTACACGCATGTGGCGATGGATAATGAAGCGGGCATGGAACATCTGTCTCGCCACGTCACACAAGGGGTTGACCTGTTGCTGATTGTGAGCGATGCAAACCCGGTGGCGATTCGGGCCGCGGCGCGGATCGACGCGCTGGCAAACGAGTTGGATCTGAAGATCAAAGAGCGTTATTTGCTGCTGAACAATCTGCGAGGAGAGGTCCCCGAGCGAGTACAGGAGGAGATAGCTCACTCGGGATTGGGAGTGTTGGGGAGAATCCCCCACGATGAGATCATCGCCACGCTCAACTTGGAGGGCCGGCCAATCACGGAGCTTCCCCCGGAGGCGGCAGCGTTGTCGGCGATGGAATCGATACTCGGAAAGGCATTGCGGAAGGAGGAGAGAGTTTGACAATCGAAATCCCTGATGTGAAGAAAACTTGGACCAATCCCATCCATGCAGTCACGATCGGTGCCACAGCACAAGAAGGCGGAACTCGAACCTTTATCATCACGGTTGGAGGTGAAACCACGCTTCCGTTCTACCACTTCGAGGGAGAGATGACGAACGCCCCGGTCCTCGCCATGGAGGTGTGGGATGTTCCCGGTGAGGATTGGCCCGACGCAGTCAAGGAGCCGTTCTCGGACGTGATGACAGATCCCGGCGCGTGGGCAAAGAAATGCGTTGACGAATACGGCGCACAACTCATC
>CAZOUO010000078.1:0-11072 GCA_964582975.1 uncultured Thermotogae bacterium
GTGGTCGTATACCCAAAGTGTACCCCCACCGTGATCAAAAGAAGCGGCAGGATGAAGATCAGATTGTAGAAGAGAAGAAGGGCAATCCCTTGGGTTCGGGTGGTGGTCTTAGACAGTAGAGCGAGAATCGCGATGTAGGGCCCAGAAGAGCAGGGAAGCAAAAACAAAGAGTCCAGAACCCCAACAGCAAACGCCCCCGGCACCGTGACCACCGATGAGGTGATCCGCTTCACGGTCGGCCGCCAGCGCTGCGGAACCTCGATCGTGAACCACTTGCCGTAGGCGAAGTAGTCCTTCATGTTCCAAAGACCAAGCAGAATGGCGAGGCCTGACACCGCTAGAATGAACGGTCGCTGCACCCCAGCGGCTTGGATGGCCGAGAAGATTCCAAGGCCCATCAGGAAGTATGAAATATAGATGGCCGCGGTGAAAGCAAGCCCCGCTTGTAGGACCTTGCCCCGCCTTCCCGCGACAAGCAGTGTTCCGAGCAGGAGCACTAGGACAGCAAACGTACACGGATTAACGGAGTCGGCCGCGGCGGCGAGCACGACAGCGGGGATGGTGAGCTTCTCCGCTAGGCCTGTACCCTTAACTGTTTCCGCTTTTTGTATCGGGGAAGGGGCGTCTTCGACGATCGCTCGGCGTATCGCCTCCTCCAGCGTCCGCTCCGCGGTCCGACCTGTGATCTCCATCGGTTCATCCTCCAATCCGTAGAACGTGTTCTCGACCATAGCGACGTTTCCGATGAAGACAATGGGAACGGACCCAAGCTCGGCGCTGTACGCGACAAGCAGCTTATCCAAGAGGTTCTGCCCTTCGGGGTCGTGAATCTCGTAGCGAACGATCTCAAGTTGCGGATACTTCGGCAAGATGGATTCCAGAAACTCGTGCAATCGGGCACAGTGGGGGCATCCTGTTTCGTAGAACTCGACAAGCTGCGTGCTCTGTCCCGCCGCGGACAACCCCGCGGTCAAAAAAAATGCGGCGAGAAATACCACTGCCAGATAGGGCAATCGCCCTGTCTTCTTGGTGTCGCTCACATTCCCTCCTCGTGTTGACAGACTATCATAGCGCTTGACAGGATGATATCCAGCTTGTTGCGGATGTTTCTTCACACAAGACGGTGTTCAACAAATGCCTCCCTTGTCACTTGTGCCGTGAAAGGAGGGAGATTCATGCGTGGCCGTATCGATCATCATGCCGGTCTTCCCCGGCTTGTTCTTGGGTACAGAAGGTGCTCTCGGACCCACAGCCGATGCATTCCACTTGGAGGGTCGTGTGGGCAACTCCCATCCGTTTCAACGTTTTCTCCACTGCTTTCATGACCCCGTGCGCCTGTGAGAGAGATTGCTCCTCAACGAGGAGATGTGCAGAGAGGTAGGGAAATTGAGGGGTGATCGCCCATAGGTGCAGATCATGAACCTCCCTCACCCCATCCACTGCCAGGATTCCCGCTTCCAAATCGACGGCTCGCAGAGAACGGGGTGGAAACTCAAGCAAGATCCTTGCGGCATCACGGACCAAGCGCCAACCGCCAAAGAAGATGAGCAAAGCGATCATGATACTCGCAATCGGGTCGACGTAACGCCAACCGGTGACCATGAGCACAAGTCCAGAGACAATCACTCCAACAGAGGCCAGGCTATCCCCGATGACGTGGAGCCACGCACTCTTTACGGTGAGGCTTTCGTGGTGCCCTTTGTGAAGCAGCCCCACCATGACCAGGTTGGCCACTAGACCAAGGGAGGCAACAGTGAGAAGCTGGATCGTGTTGATCTCCACAGGAGAGACGAAGCGCCCGTAGGCCTCTCGGACAATCAGCGCGGCCATAACAACCAACGAGACACCGTTCACTAGGGCCACCAGAATTCCCACGCGGTGGTAGCCAAAGGTCGCCCTTTCATTTGCTGGGCGCTTGGCCAACCGGAGGGCAAACCAGCTCATCCCCAACGCAAAAACATCGGCAAGGATGTGCCCGGCATCGGAGAGAAGCGCTAGACTGTGAGACAAGACTCCACCAATCGCTTCCAATAACAAGATTGACAGCGCTATGCCTGCTGCAACACCGAGCCTTCTCAATGTGTTATCGCTTTTCACCACGTCGTTCCTATCTCACCATTTGAAGATCGCACTCACTGGAACCGCAGTCATTGATCATACATCATGGGGGACATTTCGTGGCATAAATGCAATAGCGCCGCACACAAGGTGCTGTGCTACAACTGTTTCTTAAGTTAAGTAGTGTCGGGCTTTGTGTATCAAAAATGGTGATGGCGAACTGGCCAAGAAAAACGTCCGATTGCCCCCTCATCGCTTAACGACTCGAATGCCTGCTAAACGGGACAGACCCCACCCGGACAGCAGCCGATGAGAAAAAGCATCCCAAAGAGCAGTAACCCCATCCCAATCAGCAACAGAACCTTTTTCATACCTGAATTATAGCCGAGGACGCCGTGATTACCACCGCCAAGTTGGCAACAATTTCCTGACACCTGTCCCAAGCGTGTCGTTGACACGAGGGAAAGTTGATGGTAGACTAGTCATTGCAATTGCAAATTGTTTGCAACAAAGTCGGGCAGCGATAGGGCCAGGGAAGACTTCAAAAAGGAAGCAAATGACCCTCGATCAGATAGCCGCTGGCAAACGAGCACGCGTAATTGAGATACGCGGCGGCCGGGGTCTGTGTCGCCACCTAGAACAGATGGGAATCCATCGCGGCGACGTTATCTCACTGCAAGGAGCAGGGGCTTTTCGCGGCCCACTTCTCATTGAAGTCCATGGAAGCCGAATCGCCATCGGTCGCGGCGTGGCTCGGAAAGTTGTCGTGGAACCCTTGTGACCAAAGGTGATGTCAGTGGACACGTCAAAGGCAATCAAGGCCGTACGGGAAGCCGGGGGGAGGATCACTCCAGAACGAAAACTCCTGCTACGCATCATCAGCGACAACGCGCACTTAGACGCTAGTGAGATCTTCTTGTTGGCCAAGGAGGAGAATCCGAAGATAAGCCTGTCCACCGTCTACCGCGCAATGAGCCTCCTCAAGGAGTTGGGCATCGTGGAGGCCGATGTGCTTGGAGAGGATCACTGCCATTATGAAGTCCAGCGGGAAAAACACTATCACTGCGTTTGTCTTGGCTGTGGAAAAGTGGTGGAAATCCCTTCAGCCGATGTCATTGAGGCACTGGGTGAAACAGCTGGTTTTGAAGTTGCCGGAGCCAAGCTAGAACTAACCGGATACTGTGAGGCGTGTCGCAAGAAGCGTGGAAACAAGAAGAGCACCCGCGACAAGGTGCCCACAAGGAAGGACCAACACCGGTGAGTTTCCCATTCCCATCGCCGCTGATCTTGGCCACGTCTACCAACACTAAAAAACGAACCCATCAAAAGACGACCCGTGTTGGGCAGCTACGAAAAGACGGGGATGGGTCCACCATCGCTTAGAAAAAGGAGAAACGCTTGCTTCGTATCGCCCTCGCCGGCCAGCCTAACTGCGGCAAAAGCACGATCTTCAATCATCTGGTCGGCTACAAAGCGCACACCTCCAACCTTCCCGGGACAACCGTGGAGTACTTGAAGAGCGAGGCGTTGATCGGAAGCAGCCACACTGAGGTGATCGACCTACCTGGAACCTACTCCCTGACTTCTCTCGACAAAGCTGAGACCGAGACCCGTAACTTCCTTGTCTCGGGCCAGGTAGATGCTGTGCTGAACGTAGTCGACACCTCGCTTCTGGCACGCAGCCTCGAGCTCACCTTGCAGCTTCTCGAAATGGGAATCCCGCTCGTTGTATGCCTGAACATGGAGGACGAAGCACGGCGAAAGGGGATCACGGTCGACACCGAGAGCCTCTCGAAAAGGCTCGGAGTCCCCGTCGTCAGCGCGGTGGCCGTGCGCGGCCTCGGGGTGAAGGAGGCGGCCGCTCAGGCGGTAAAGGTCGCGCGGGCAAAACCGACGGTCTTTTTTCCCACCTACAGTGCCGATGTGGAAGGGGTTATCGGAGAGCTAACGGAGAAGCTTAAAAGAGGCATGGCGCGGCGACTTGCGCTTCCCAGTCGGCTTCTGGCGATAAAACTCCTCGAAGCAGACCCCTACTTCTCGAAGAAAGTAAAACAAACTTCCCTCGGTCTCTACCAGGATGCAGAAAGACTCACAACAAGACTGGGCACGCTACGAGGTGAAAGCGGCGAGGGGATCCTTTCTGCCGAGCGCCACCACCTGGCGATGAAGCTGTTTGAGGCCGTGGCAACGATTGGTCAGCCAACCCTTGGCCTGCGCGACCGGCTTGATGCGCTCCTCATGCACCGAGTGATCGGATACCTCTTCTTCGCGGTTATCATGTACGCCTTCTTCAACGCAGTCTTTCACCTCGGATCGCTGGTTGAGGCACCGATGATGGCCCTGTTCGATCGCTCGATCGATCTGATTGCTGGTTTCGTCCCAGCGGAGAGCTTCGCCTTTTTTGCCCTCAAAGGAATCATCCAGGGGCTGGCCGGCGCAATCGGGATTGTCCTTCCCTACCTTGTTCCTTTCCTGGTCGGCCTTGCCGTGCTGGAAGACGTCGGCTACCTTCCTCGTGCCGGCTACCTGATGGACGTGTTCATGCACAAGATCGGCCTGCACGGTAAGTCCATCATCCCGTTTATCCTCGGTTATGGGTGCAGTGTCCCGGCGGTGATGGCAACCCGGATCCTCGATTCCAAGCGCGATCGTTTCATCACCGCCATGCTGGCAGTGATGATCCCATGCGTCGCTCGCACAACCATTATCTTCGGCCTCGTCGGCTACTTCCTCGGGCCGCACCTCGCCTTCGGCCTTTATATGGTCAATCTTGCCGTGATCGCCATTGCCGGCAAGGTCTTGACCAAGCTCTTTCCCCGAATGACGCCGGGGTTGATCCTCGAGATTCCATCCTACAAGATCCCTTCTCTTCACGTCATCGGCGCGAAGGTGTGGCTGCGGATCCGCGAATTCATCGTCGTGGCTTGGGCGCTGCTCGTCGGAGGAAGCGTCGCGTTGAGCCTGCTTGAGTACGCGCACTGGGATCGCTATCTGAACCTTGCCTTCTCTCCCATCACCTGGGCCCTCGGCCTTCCACTCAGCCTGGGAGTCACCTTAATCTTCGGGATATTCCGCAAGGAACTATCACTCATTATGCTCTTCCAAGCGCTGGGCACGACGCAGGTTGCTGCGGTTCTCTCGGCTGGACAGATGATGACCTTCACTCTGTTTGTTCTGTTCTACATTCCGTGTGTGGCCACCATTGCGGTTTTGTCGCGCGAACTCGGTCGCGGAAAGACTGGCCTTGTCATCGCCTCGACCACTGCCGTCGCTCTCGTGGTGGCCCTGATCGCCCGTGGGGTCACGAGTATAATCGGTTGAATTCTTATCGGCGTTGATGAGCAGTGGCCTGCCTTCATCAACGCTGCGAAGCGGCACGAGACCCTCTGAAGAAGCGCGAGGGAGGAGATAGCCGGAGGCAACAGTGCGCATCCTTTCGGTCTTACGTGAGGCGGTGACGATCACCCTGTTCGTCTTCTCGATGATGATCTTCGTCGATTGGCTGAACGTGCTCTCGCGCGGGAGAATGACGGTGACCCTACGAGGAGGCAAATGGCGAGAGTACCTCCTCGCCTCGTTCCTCGGCGTAACACCTGGGTGTCTCGGGGCGTTCATGAACGTCTCGATGTATGTACACGGCCTCATAGGGCTCGGGGCGCTGGTGGGGGGGATGATCGCCACTTCCGGCGACGAGGCCTACGTGATGCTCTCCCTCTTCCCTGAAAAAGCCCTTCTTCTGTTTGCAGGGCTCTTCCTCTCCGGAATCGTATTCGGCGCCCTCTCCGACTGGATCGTGGGGCGACTTCGGATCACCCCCTGCGAGGCGTGCGACCGGCACGAAGTCCACCCCGAGGAGCTGGAGGGAAACCGCTTGGAGACCCTGATCCACAACCTACGCCATCCAAGCGCACTGCGCCTCGGCTTCCTCTTCTTGATGATTCTCCTCCTCATTGTGACTTGCCTGGGGACCGTTGGACCGGAGGGGTGGAGATGGATGCGAATCACCCTGGCCGTTCTTCTCGCGCTGGGAACCCTTCTCGGCCTGTCGAGCTCGGAGCACTATTTCCGCGAACACGTGATCGGCCACATCCTGCGCCACCACACCCTACGAGTCTTTCTGTGGACGTTCGCAGCACTTCTTGTCCTCTCCTTCTTCCCCAGTCAGGATGCGGTCCGCACATTCCTTCAGGCTCACATGATGTGGGTCCTCCTCTTTGCCGGGTTGCTTGGGATCATTCCTCAGTCCGGGCCGCACCTGATCTTCGTAATGATGTACGCCTCAGGTCTTGTCCCTTTCTCGGTCCTGTTTGTCAGCTCGTTCGTTCAGGACGGCCACGGAATGCTCCCCCTGCTGTCGGTCTCGGTGCGCGATTCGCTGCGTGTCAAAGGATTCAACCTCGCCTTTGGCCTCGCCGTAGGAGGAATCCTCTACCTGTTTGGGATTTGAAAGGCTTTTTAACTATCAGGAACCCAGGAGAACAAGAAAGGATCATACTTCATGACTTCTCATAGTTTCTTAGACAAAACCCAGGCAAGCTCACGTGTCGGTTCCCCACTAGAACTACAAGAGCTTATTGATTATTAGGAAGTCAGGAGAGCAGGAATGGATTAAGACCTTTGGCTTTTCATGTCTTCCTGGTTTTCTTATGGCATGAAGCAAAGGAGTTTGGACTATTAGGAGATCAAGAAACCAGGAATCTACTTGGCTTTCTGACATATTACTCTCTTCACTTCCAGGGTAGGCTTTGCGAAGTTCAAGAGCAATCCGTGCTCCTGCCCCACTGCCCTCAAATACGCCTTCACAATAGCAAAATGGACATCTTCCAGATTCTTGATCGCTTTGAGTTCCACCACGATTGTCCTCTCAACTAAAAGATCAAGCCGGTGTCGCCCCACTTCGACACCGTCGTACTCCACAGTTACCTCAACCCTTTGCTCTGCCTTCAGCCGTTGTCTGCGCAGTTCCACGAGGAGAGCATTTTCGTATATCGATTCGATAAAGCGCGGTCCTAGCCGACGATGCACCTCGATGGCCGCTGCGATAATTGTTGAGGTCAGTTCCTCATGCTCCAGTGTCATCCCTTGCCCCTCATAACCAATTTCTCATGGCTTCCTTATAACAAAATCACAGAGAAGTTCAACTATGGGTTCCTGCTTGAAACGGAAGGTATATTATTAGGAAGCGAAGAAATCAGTAATGAGACCGATTTCCTTCGTCCAAAACTGTGGCCTTTTCTCTACTCATGTCTTCCTGCTTTCCTCATGGCAAAGCTTTAGGCAAGCTCGACTCCGGGTTCAGTCACTTAGACAGCAAAAGCTTCTAGAATATTAGGAATCCAGGAGAGCAGGAAAGGATTAAGACCCTTGACTTCTCATGGCTTCCTCATAGAAATCACAGAGAAGTCTGCCTTGGGTCAGCGTTATTTCCTTAGGCCCTTCAGCTCGTTGGACAGAAGCGTAACGTGGGCCATTTCCTCCTTGATGATCCCTTCGATTTTGTCCTTGCCGTACTTCTCGGGGACGGACTCCTTGATGCCGAGGTAGAAGACGATGGAATCCTTCTCCAAACCGACGGCGACTTTGAGTACCTCTTCGATCGACTTGCCCGATAGGAGATCCTCTGGGGCAACGCTTCTTTGGAACACGTAGCTGTCGGCCATCGCCTTGAGGTAATTGGCCACCTCGCCGTGAGGATCAAAGACATGCGTAGCGACTTCTTGCCCGGACAGCTCCTTGCGCATGGCAGTGAACGTCTTTTCGTGGGCATCCTCCATCTCCGCCAGGTTGAGCAGCTGCTGCTTGGTCCCCTCATCGAAATCAAGCTTGGCTGCGCCGCGATAGAAAGAGGCACCGTTTCGCTCGATCTGTTCGGCAATTTGGAAGATCTCGTCCGCGTTGAAATCTAAAACCATCGTTCACGCTCCTTTCGCGTTATTATATCTACTCAATGACCACAGGGGGAATAACCCTCGATAAGGGAGCGCTGATGGATCACCGCGTCTACGTTGTCGAGTGCCCAGACTACGACCACGTCGAAGAACGGTTGGCCGAGCTACTGGCGATGATGGGCGGGATGAGCCAGTTTGCCTCTCCTGGAGAAACGGTCGTGCTGAAACCCAACCTCCTTCAAGCAGCGCCGCCGGAGAAGGCGATAACGACGCACCCAGCGCTCGTTGCCGCGGTGGCGAAAGTGGTGAAAGAAGCCAGAGCGACCGCCGTCATCGCCGACAGTCCCGGCTCAGGTTACCTGTACAACGAGAAGACGCTCGATCGGGTCTATCGCACCTGCGGGATGGACGCCGCCGTCGAAAAGACCGGCGCCCGGCTCAACCGCGACGCGACCTACCGAGCCGTCTCCTTCCCCGAGGGGAGACTGGTCAAGCGCTTCGAGGTCATCACACCCGTCCTCCAAGCCGACGCCGTGTTCAACCTGTGCAAGTTAAAGACGCACGCCCTCACCGGGATCACCGGCGCCGTCAAGAACCTGTTCGGCGCCATCCCCGGCCTCACCAAACCCGGCTACCACGCCAAACTGCGCGAGAAGGACCATTTCTCAGGCGCGCTGCTCGATCTCGCCACCTACGTTTCCCCACGGCTTTCCATCGCCGACGCCGTGGTCGGCATGGAAGGAGAAGGCCCCGGTGCGGGAGAGCCAAGACAGGTCGGCCTGCTCCTCGCCGCGACGAACCCGTTGGCCCTGGACGTGGCCGCCAGTGAGATCATCGGCCTGCCGCGTGAGAACAACCCCCTCCTGATCGAGGCGGAAAGACGAGACCTCCACCCCAACCGTCTTGACGAGATCGAGCTCGTCGGCGCAGACATTGCCGAACTGCGCATCCCCGACTTCAAACTTCCATCCACCTTCCTTCCCGGTACCGGCATCAGCGTGTGGTGGCACAAGGCGCTCGCGTCGATGTTTGGGAGCGCGGTATCCGTCACTCCACGAGTGAGAAGAAAACAGTGTATCGCCTGCGGCGTCTGCCGCGACGCCTGCCCCGTGCACGCCATCACCATCATCGAGGAAAAGCACGCCTACATCGACAAACGAAAATGCATTCGCTGCTACTGCTGCCACGAAATGTGCCCCAACGACGCGATCGACCTACACACAAGTTGGCTGTATCGCCTTGTGAACCGCTAGCAGCATGGCAGCTTAGTCACACCTACCCGAACTTGAGCGCTGAGAGGAGCGCCGGGAAGGCCATCGAGGAAGAAATAGGTATTATGTCCCGCGAATTCCCACAGAGATTTATCTAGCTTTATTCCACTAGGTCAACGTGGACTGTGGTTCCGCGTACCTCGAGGATCTTCACTTTTCGCTGGGAAGGGATCATCGTTCCTGTTTGGCTGATGGCGGTCCAGATTTCTCCGTTCACCTTGACCTGGCCAGACGGATTGAGAGAAGTAATCGTCACTGCGATCTGGCCGACAAGCTTTTCCGGACCGACGCTGATCGGGCGATGGAAGACCTTGCGAAAGAAGAAACGGTACATCAAAAGGGACAAGAGAATCTTGGCGAATACAACGCCAATGAAGACCCACACCGGTATGTGGAAGAATTGGGACAACACCGCAAACACGGCGACCAGGAGGGCGAGCTCGGCAACCTCGCGGATGATGTAAATCTTCGTGTCTTGTTTTCTTCGCACTGCCGATCCTTGTCTTCGCTTTTTTGTCGATCTGGTTCACCCAGTGCCACTTCTGTTCATCCTATCGGAGCGTGGAAAGATGTTCCAACGGCGCGACTTTCTAGGAGGGAGGCGGATAGAGCCAGTGGTAGGCGAGCCAGGAGTTGAGGACTTTGGTGAGGTACTCGCGCGTCTCGCTTGTGGCGAGCACGGCGGGGAGATCGGCAGGGTGTGTGACGGGTGAAGCGGCGATCCAGCGCTGGAGGTTGCCCGGGCCGCCGTTGTAGGCAGCAACGGCTTTGGCAAGGTCGAAGTCAAACTGCTCCAAGAGATGTCGGAGGTACCACGTGCCGAGGGAGATGTTGACCTCGGGGTCGTCAAGGGCATCTTCGTTAAAAGACTGATTGAGTTTGCTCTCCACAATCCACTTGGCCGTAGACGGGAGAAGCTGCATCAGGCCCCTTGCACCGGAAGGCGACACGGCGGTGGGGGAGAAGTTGCTCTCCTCGCGCATCACTGCCAGGATGAGGAGCGGATCGATTCCGTGCATGGCTGAGGCCTCCTGCACGAGGGACCACCAGGCGAGCGGGTAGGCAAGTTCGTACGCTGTCCGCGTGACTTTGTTCGCAATCAGCTTCACGCCGATCCGGTAGGCGGACTGATAGTATCGGTGCTTGAGGTACCACTGCCCGATCGCCAACCGTTCGGCGGCGTCTGTTTTGTTGAGGGCGATCTCTATTTCAGCTTCGGCAGCGGAAGCCGCCTCTTCTTCTGGCAATGTTGCAAGCAGGGCATCGGCGACGCGGACTGCGCTGGGAAAGACGCCCGGTGCGTGGGAAAGTGTGGCCGGATCGGAAGGCGGGCGATACGTTCCAAGGATCCAGCCAAACGCGTTCGGCAGGTCATCCAACATCGCCGTAGCTTGATCGGTTTCGCTGCGTTGTAGGTAGATTCGATGCGCGCGCAACGCAGCGTCGTCGCGAACACGGTGTGTCCCCTGGGCGAGCGCGTGGTAGAGAGGTAACGCGTCGGCCTCGCGGCCCTGCGCCTCGAGCAGCCGGCCTGTCCGCCAGCGGGCCTCTGGATCAGATGACGTGAGATACGCCGTGACTGCTTCTGTGGGCCGATCCAGCGCCTCAAGCAATCGGCCGGCGTGGTAGGCACCGCTTGCTCCCAATTGTTTGTAGATAGCTAAGGCTTTGTCCGATTCACCAGCCCGCTCGCATGCGCGGCCGTACTCCTTTCGGACAGTGGCATTATCGTCAGTGGCGAGGAACGCCTCGAAATGAACAAGTGCCTCGCCCGCACGTCCCAGGCCGACGAGTGCCCGGGCGCGGGACAAACGCGCCGACGGCGTCTCCAATGACCCAAGCACGGTGAGCCCCA
>CAZOUO010000079.1:0-10645 GCA_964582975.1 uncultured Thermotogae bacterium
CCCTCCTGGTTTGGGGTCTCTCATGGCTTCCTGGCCTCCTTATATGCAGAATTGATTGCATTCTGGCAGCTTATTCCTCTCAGTCTTTGCCCGTGCAAGAGACTCGGACCATCCGGTAGTCGCCACGTCCACACACGACACGAACATAGCCACTCAACAGTCGATCCGTCTCCGCATCCCCGGTATCTACCAGAAGCGTCCCCCCACCGAGCGCGTCGAGCTTATCAGGCGTCGCCACGACGATGATGTTGTCCCTGCCAACCTGCTTGATCACCCGAGGGCTGATCTGTTGGTTCCCCCGCCCGAAAAGATATCCTTGGCCTCCGATCGGAGTCACGATGATTTTTGCCTCGTGCCCTCGGAGAAGGTCCAGGAGTTGCCGTTCGTTGACATCCCTTGCGAGAAGCTTGCCCTTGCCCACCACGTCCACACCGACGAGGGTCTTCTCCAACTTGAGTTTGGAGAGGATCGCACGGGTCGTCGTCCCGGGGCCGACGATGTAAAGAAGATCCTCCTCCATCTGACGGACGACGTCCACAGCAATCGCCTCCGCGGCAACTGCATCCGCTGCGACACTCGGAGCCTTGACGCCTTGAACCAGCCGCTGCTCATACGGAATGGTGAGATAACCGTGCAGTTTCGGCGAAACGAGCCCCTGCCGGAGCGCATCCTCGTCGATGTCCATCACCTCGGCCTCCCGCTTGCGTCGGACACGTCCTTGCAGGGTTGCCAGAGCAAGCTCTCCAGCACCGGTTGGGCTCACTGCAAACACTGCCGAGTGCATCTTCACCCCGGTAGGAATGCCGAGCACGAGCACGTCACCTCCGATGACATCCGCGATGTCTCGGGCTGTCCCGTCCCCGCCGGCGAACAGAAGCAGATCCACACCCAAGCGCTGCATTGCCTTCGCCGCATCTTTGGTATCGACTGCGGTGGTCTTTCCCGGCTCGATCGCGCCGATCACTTGCGGGCTCAGACCGCATTGTTGCGCCGCCTCTTCCCCCATTTCAGCCGGATAGGTGACAAGCGCGAGCTCGTCCTTGATCGGCGAAAGACGTTCCAGTGCTTGGACCGCCCAGGCGAGCGATTCTGGAACGGCGCCCAACTCCAAGGCGCGACGCTGGATGGCTTCGCCGTCGCTGCCCTTGAGGCCGACCCTCCCGCCGAGCCCGGCGATGGGGTTGACGATCAGGCCCAAGTTTCGCTTGCGGTTCTCGCTCATGGGTAAGTTGGGCACTTCATCGGCGTCCTTTCGTTTTCTTCTGATAGGCTCGCCACGTGATCGCCCACTGCAAGGGGTCATCAAACGGCGCCTGCTCGGTCCGATGCACGGTACTGTTGTGGGGGGCTGTCTTGACCTTGCTGGGATCCGTGCGCGCTTCGTCTGCAACGTGCTTCAAGATGCCAACGTACTCATCGAGATCGGCCTTGGAGAAGGATTCGGTCGGTTCCAGGGTACAGGGTTCGGGCACGACGAACGGATGGTGGCTCGTCCAATAGTGGACGCCGGAATCGGCCGCACGAAGGCCGATGTCCTCGGAATGCACACCGGTCTGCCCACACAATTTCTCCCAACTGTAGCGGACCTGCTCGATGCGGCGTTTCCCTTCGGCGTAGGGCACGCTGACGCCGTCTATCTCCAGCATCCTCTTGAGAAGGTAGTTGTTGTTCAAGACCGCGGTCTTTGAGACCTCGGCGAGGCCGTCCGCACCGAGACTCATCACCCAGGCGTAGGCCCTCAGGACATTTGCCGCCGCGCCGTAGAAGGCGCGCAGCTTGCCGATGCTCTGCGGCCGGTCGTAATCGAGAAAGTACCGCTCGC
Organism: uncultured Thermotogae bacterium; assembly: GCA_964582975.1. Taxonomy (GTDB): domain Bacteria; phylum Bipolaricaulota; class Bipolaricaulia; order UBA7950; family UBA9294; genus CAZDDA01. Next base: position 1,823 of record CAZOUO010000079.1, read on the forward strand.
CGTCGAAGGAGACTACCGGCGTGGGCAAAAAAGGCGCTAACTCTTCGGTTGCTCCGAGCGCGCCGGCGCCGGGCCCGCCGCAGCCGTGCGGGGTGGAGAAGGTCTTGTGCAGGTTGAAGTGGCACAGGTCGAACCCCGCCTCTCTGGCTCTGGTGATTCCCAGGATGCCGTTCGCGTTCGCCTGATCGTAGAAACACAAACCGCCGGCGTTGTGAACCACCTCCACGAACTCGGCGATCCTCGGGTTGAAGATCCCGGTGTCCTCGGGGTTGGTGATCATCAGACCGGCAGTCCGCTCGCAGACCGCCGCCTTGAGGGCATCCAAATCGGGGTAGCCGTCCTCGTCTGGATAGAGGGTGACGACGTCGAACCCCGCGGTCTTGGCGCAGGCCTCATCGGACGGATGCGAAAAGATCGTCGTGACGATCTCGCGCCTGCCGACCTTGCCGCGATGGGCGTGGCAGGCGCGAATGATCGCCGCCGCCGCGTAGATTGCTGCGGAACCCGCCCCCGGCTGCAGCGAGAACCGATCCATCCCCGAGATCTCTTTTAAGATCTGCTCGAAATTGTACATGATTTCGAGGATCCCCTGCACCGTCTCTTCGGGCTGCAGCGGATGAAGCTGCGCGATCTGGGGCATTCGCGCAAGCTGTTCGTTGATCTTCGGGCTGTACTTCATCGTGCACGTGCCCTGACCGATGTCGATGTTGAGGTCAAGCCCCAGGTTCTCCTGCGACAGACGCATGTAGTGTCGGACCACCTGCGGCTGCGCCATCTCCGGCAAGTTCGGCGGCGTCGCCCGTCGCAACGTCTTCGGAAGAGCGGACACGATATCGCCGACCGTCTCACGAATCTCGTTGTCGACCGGTGGCGGAAGAATCCCCCGCGCTCCGGGAACGCTCAGCTCGAAGACGATCGGCTCGTCCCACCTGGCCTGATGGAACCGCCGCAAGTTAGGTCGTCCATCAGTGTATCGCTTCTCGGTGATGTTCTCCATTCTAGCTCACCGCCTTTGCCAGCGCATCGACGAGCCGGTCCAGATCCTCTTTGGTGTGCACTTCGGTCACGCAGAACAGGGCGCTGGCGCCAAGCTCGGGGAAGTCGCGGGTCAGGTCTTTGCCACCAAAGATCTTGCGGCGAAGCAGGGCATTGTTGATACCCGCCACTGTCTTGCCCGTGCCGTCGAAGTTGACCACGAACTCCTTGAAATGAGGTGCTGCGAAGAGCGACGCCCTGAGCCCGCCGATCTCCGACAGACGGGTCATCAGGTATGCTGCTCGTTGCAGGATCCCCTCGCCGATCTCCCGCATCCCTTGCGGCCCCATCAGCGCCAAATAGACGCCGGCGGTGATCCCCCACAGGGCCGAGGCCGTACCGACGAACTCCCTGCCCTCTTCGCGGTCTGCGAACGAGGTGCGCTCGTACGCCACGTCTCCGAAGCCGTACTCGCCCTCTACACAGGTAGGGGCAATTCCGAACAAGCGAGACGGGTATTCCATCACGTAGCTCTCCTCATCCCGTGTGGCGATGAAGCCGGCGTGACCCCCGCCGAATTGCATGTGCATCCCCAGAGATTGAATGTCGCCGCAGGCGATATCCGCACCGTAATCCGCCGGCGGGGCGATCACGCCCAACGAGATCGGATCGACCCCAACCACGCAGATCGCGCCGTGGTCGTGGACAATCGCGGCGATCTCATCGCCGTGGGTCTCGAGATGACCAAGATAGGAAGGGTTCTCGAAGTAGACCGCCGCCGTCTTCGACGAGATCGCGGCTCGCAGGGCCGACAGATCGATCTGCCCTGTCTTCGCATCGTAGTCGAGGAGCTTAATCTGCATGGTCGGAGCACAGTAGTCCCGGATCTTCGACAAGACCGCGGGATGGATCGTCTTGGCCACCAGAACCTCTTGTCGGCCGGTGATCCGCGCTGCCATGCGCACGGAGGTGGCCGCCGCCTGCAGGCCGTCGTAGGTCGGCACGTTGACGACGTCCATGTTCAGAAGCTCGCCCATCATGCTGGCGTACTCGAACAGCGCCTGGAACCGACCGTGATCGTCGTACGGCTCGCCGGCATACGCGGTGAGAAATTCGCTTCGTTGATTGATCTCTTCGCACACCGCTGGAACATGGTGTTGGTAGCATCCCGCACCCAAGAAGCTGAGATACTCCCCGCAGGTCTTGTTCTTGGAGAGGATTTCTTCTACGTGCCGTTTCAACGCGCATTCGGAGAGGAACGGTTCAGGCAGATTGAGCGGCCGCTTGAGCCGGAGGGCCTCGGGAACGTCCTCGTAGAAGTCCTCTTCGCTCTTTGTCCCGACTTCGTCGAGCATCTGCTTTCTGACTGCGGGCACGGAGTTTGGGATGTACGGATAGACCATCACTTGGTCATCATTCATCGTGAACCCTCCTTCCCTGTTCGACAATTCGCGCACACATCTTACCCGCAAGAGACAAGGTGGCTGTAATTTGCCTGCCGAACATGAGATGGCTGCACAGTCGAACTCCACGCTGGTTGGCAACCATAGAGCTTCAGGATACGCTCGACTTCACCGCCGCTAGAACCTTTTCGATGGCGTTCGAACTCGGTCAATAAACAAAGACTACGAAAGAGATCTTTTGTTGCATCAAGGCAGAGAGCTAAGGTTCCACCCAGTGCAGATGTGGCGTCGCCCCCGTGACTGATTCGTGGGACTATGAGTTCGAATCCCGTGTCTGGAGCCGACGCGACTGTAGATAGAACTTATGTGTTGATCTGCTCGTGGGCCTAAAAAGCTATTGAAAACTGAATTTCCTCTTTCGGTGTATAGATTATAGGGCCTTCCGATTAGAGACCTGACGTGAACGAAGATAAAACTCGGGAAGTAATCCTCTTCCTAACGGCATCCTAGGTGATAAGGTGGAGAGCCAAGGACATAAAGGGGACATGAAGGACATAAAGGGGTCACATAAAGGGGTCAGGGTCACATACATAAAGGGGTCACACATACATACACATACATAAAGGGGTCAGGTCTTTATTCTTCATATAAAGGTCATAAAGGGGTCAAGGTCATAAAGGGGTCAGGTCTTTATTCTTGGTGTTGTTTGATGTAGAATGGTAGCATGGCACGCCCACTGAGGGTTGAATATGAGGGAGCGGTCTACCACATCACGAGCCGTGGTAACGCTGGTGAAAAGATCTTTTTCACCGATTCGGATCGCGGTGCGTTCCTTGAGACCCTTACAGAGACAGTTGATCGGAACAGGTGGCTCTGCCACGCGTACTGCCTGATGACCAACCACTACCATCTCTTGATCGAAACGCCCAATGCAAACTTGTCGCGAGGCATGCGCCACCTCAATGGCATCTACACGCAGTGGATCAATCGACACAACGAGAGAACGGGCCACATCTTCCAGGGGCGGTTTAAATCAATCCTTGTCGAGAAAAAAAGCTACCTGCTCGAACTGGCTCGGTACGTTGTACTCAATCCGGTGAGAGCAAAGATGGTCCGTAGTCCGCGAGATTGGCGCTGGAGCAGCTACAGAGCAACGGCCGGTCAGGTGGAGGTACCAAGCTTCCTCAGTGTTGGATGGATCTTGGCTCAGTTCGATCCGGAGCCTTCACGCGCGGTGCATGCGTATCGGAGGTTTGTCAGACAGGGGCGAGGAATGATGATCTGGGATGACCTTCGAAGAGGGAATCTCCTTGGCACAGACTCGTTCATCGAACAGATCGGCCCTCTCCTCAGCAAGCAGCTCGCGGTAATTGAAATCCCTCGGCACCAGCGCCTTGCAGCGCGACCGGCCCTGGCAACGCTCTTTAAAGACGTACATGACAAGGCATCTCGGAACGAGCAGATCTACCAAGCTGTCCGAGTCCATGAGTACACGTTGAAGGAAGTGGCTGACTTTCTCGGGCTGTACTACTCGACCATCAGCGTGATCGCCAAACGAGTCGCCGAAGAGAAGAAACACCAAAAATGTCGCGGTAGGGACGCCGGTTGCCCGGCGCCCCCCGCACAGATCCCAGCGTGCGGCACTACCGCACTGGGCTCCTGCCTCAGGTTCTGACGTACAAGCGTCGATCGGGGTACGGATGCATGATCCGCGGACTAGGCAGCCATCTGTTGATCAGCCGCCTCATCCGTTCCCAGTTCACCCGGCTTCTCTGGCTCCGTCGCCGAAGCGCTCGGTACCACAGCCGGCCTAACTGGTACCGAAACTGGTTCAGCGCATGCTTGTTGCCCGGCACCCCGTAGTAACCGTAGTGCCCCTTCAATACTGATGCCAGCCACCGGCCGAGCACGGGAACAGAGAGGTGAATGCGCCGCTTGAGCTCGACCTTCAGCTCCTTGAGCTTCCCGCGCATCCGTCCGACCATGGTCTGCCGAATCACCTGAAACTTCCCGTTCCTGGTCCTGCCACAGATGTGTGTCAGACCCAGAAAGTCGAACGTCTCAGGCTTCCCCTCCCCCCGGCGTTTCCGGTTCGCCGCAGCAAAGCGGCCGAACTCAATCAGACGGGTCTTCTCAGGGTGCAGTTCAAGGTTGAACTTCCTCAGTCGCTCGCGAAGCTCCTCCAAGAACCGCTCGGCGTCCTCCCGGTATTGGAAGCCCACGATGAAATCGTCCATGTAACGTACCACGATAACGTCTCCTCGTGCGTTGCGCTTCCGCCACTGGTGGACCCACAGGTCGAACACGTAGTGAAGGTAGGTGTTCGCCAAAAGCGGGCTGATGCTCCCCCCTTGTGGCGTCCCCGCCTCCTGGTACGTCCGCTTCCCGTCCTCCAGTACGCCGGCGTTGAGCCACTTCTTGATGTGGCGTACCACGCGCTTGTCCGCAATCCGATGCTCGACGAACTTCACCAGCCACCCGTGGTCGATGGCATCGAAGAACCCACGGATGTCGGCGTCGAGCACCCAGTTCACCTTCCTCTTCATGATCCCTACCCACAGGGCATCCAGCGCGTCGTGCGCGCTGCGCCCAGGGCGGGACCCGTAGGAGAACCCGAGGAAGTCGGTCTCGTAGACAGCGTTCAGCACCTCGACGGTCGCCCGCTGGACGATCTTGTCCTCCAGCGCGGTGACGCCGATCGGCCGCTGACTTCCATCCCGCTTGGGGATATACGCCCGCCGGACTGGCTTCACTCGGTACGCACCCCGCCGCAGCCTCGCCGACAGGTCGGCTAACTTCTCCTCCCGACCCTCGGCGTACTGCTGCCACATCACCTCGTCCACCCCAGGGGCACTCTCCCGTTTCAGGTTGAGAAACGCCTCCCGTAGGCGGTCAACGCAGTACACGTGGTGCCAGAGTGCGGTGAACCGCGCTCCCCTCTCCTTCTTCGCTGCCTGCCGTATCCGCCCCAGCGCATGGTGCAGGGTTTCCCGCCACTGCGTGCGGCCCCTGGTTTGCTGAGCCGAATTCCCTTTGGCCCATCCCCTTCCCTCCACTTCCTCCGCAGACTGTGGCGCACCACTGCCCTTGTTCGGAAGCTTCCTCGGTACTACGGAACGGTCCGACTTCCCGTGGCCGTGCATCACCGTCTTGCTCCCTTGGGTTTCACGGTGCGGGCCGCCTCGCCATCCACCGCGGCCGACCACGGGACCTCCCGTCTTCCGCAAGATGTGCTTCGATGCGCGCTCGGGGTCTAAAGACCGCGCAGGGTCCGGATGTACCTCATGTTCTAACGGCACATCCGATGCTGCCCCTCGCTTATCTTCACAGCGGAGGCGCCCTGAAGTCTTGGGGTCAATTTCACGGCTCAATACCCGGCTCGCATCTGCCCCTGTCAACGCTTCACCAACGTCCTCACGAACGTCAGCGCATGACTTGGGGACAGAGTGGGTTGCTAACCCTTGCCTGTTCTGGACTTTCACCATCTACACACCTCCGGCTTTCGACGGCACACGAAGACCTGACCCCTAGCCTTGCGCAATATTGCCGATTGGGAGGCCGTCATTGTACGATGGATGGCAAGATGCACGTGGAACTGAGATTTGGAACAGATCACGTTGATTGGGAAGAGGCGGTCAGCGTTGTTGAGCGCGCTCCGCTTGGAAAGAGAAGCCCGGAGATGTTCCGCAAAGCCTGCGAGAACAGCTACTTGCTGTGCACCGCCTATTCGGAAGAACAACTGGTAGGCTTGGGTAGGGCCATTTCGGACACCGTCTGGCAGTCTGCAATCTACGACCTTGTCGTTCTTCCGGAGTACCAGGGGCAAGGCATTGGAACCAGGATCATGCAAAGCCTTTTGGAGCGACTTCCCAGCGGACCGGTTCTAATGTACGTGGTCCCCGGCAAGGAGGACTTCTACAAGAAGCTGGGTTTTGAGCTGCTCCGCACGGGCATGGGACGCTTCCCCAATCCCAAAAAACAAAGAGCGACTGGATACATTGCTTGAGCAAGACATCAAACGAAGAAGAAGGGTAATCTGAACAACGTATATTGCGCACCTGTGGCCCGATCACCGCTGGAGAGCGCTGAAGGCGATGCCCAATGAACGACCTGTCTACGTGCAGTGCCTTTGAACTTGTGAAGAATCAGATTGGTTTTTGTGGGATCTGGTGTGGCACTTGCGTGGTGGGCAATGGAACGTTGCGAGAACTCACAAAAAGGTATGCGGAGATGATCGAAGCGTATGGACTAAAGGAGTGGGGGCCTAAGGATTTTGACTACCAGGAGTTCTCCAAGGGACTCGAATCAATTCAGGCGATGCCGCTGTGTCCGGGGTGTTTGAAAGACGGGGGCAGGGACAACTGCGAAATGAGAACGTGCGCCTCGAGCAAGGGAATCGCCGACTGCAGCGAATGTGGCAAGCCCGAAGGCTGTCAACACACCGAACTGCTCCAGAAAATGCGCTCGGGCGCGCTTGGCGCAGGGCTTTTCGTCAAAACCGAAAAGAAGGATAGCCAAAAGCTTATCAAGCAATGGACCGCAGAACTGAAAGGCAAGTGGCCCTGCAGCATCCTGTTTATGGAAGAGCAATGACCAAATACCCGGGGGGATTGACCTACCATTAGATCTCCCAACAAGAGGCTGGCCCTACGTTCCTGGTAGGCCTAGTCGATGCAGCTGTCGAACGGTATGATCCCGAGAATGAAAACCAAAGCAAGAAAAATCCCACATCGTGACAGCAAGGTTACGCTTCGCGAGATCACAAAGGAAACTCTCGATGCGATTCTGGGGCTGCAGGTGAGCGAGCACCAGGGAAAGTTTGTGGCGGACAATGCTCGGTCCATTGCACAGGCGCACTTCTCGCCGCACGCTTGGTTTCGCGCGATCTATGCTGACGAGACACCGGTGGGATTCATCATGCTCTGGGACAACCCAGCCAAACCCGAGTACTACCTGTGGCGGTTGATGATCGATGTGCGATACCAGCAAAATGGATTTGGCCAACGGGCAGTCGAGCTGCTAATCGAGTACGTGAGAACTCGTCCCAATGCAAGTGAACTCCTAACAAGCGTTGTACAGGCTGAAGGAGGCCCACAGGGATTCTACGAGCGATTGGGATTTGAGTTAACCGGTGACTACGAAGACGGCGAAGCGGTGATGTGCCTTACCCTCTAGACTTCCCTAGCTTTGGCAGTTTTTTGACAGCGATTGCCGCATAAGGTGCCACGCGTTGATGGTTGCGTGAGAGCGAGTTGTGGTCGGCACTTCGAAGTGGACACAAGGGGACGGGGGAAGGAGATGGATTGCCTCAGTCAAAAAGCATCCATATTCCCATGAACAAAAACAGAATAGTTATCCCTGAGCCCTTTTCGGCCGGGATCCTTCTCACTTACAAATGCACCAACAGCTGCAAACACTGCATGTACGCGTGCTCGCCTAAATGGGATGCCGATTGGATCTCAGCGGAAGACGCAGAGGTTGTCCTCTCGCACCTTGCCGGACTGATGCACGGCAGCTACCCCTTTCCTGGCAAGATCGGGGTCAATGAGGGGGTTCACTTCTCCGGCGGTGAGCCTTTTTTGAACTTCGACCTTCTTCTCCAGCTGGTTGAGATTGCCGAGCGCCTGGAGATTCCCTCAACCTTCGTCGAGACAAACGCCTTTTGGTGCACGGACGACGAGAGCGTCCGGAAGAAGTTGCGCGCACTCAAAGATACCGGCCTTGTCGGCATCCTCATCAGCGCCAATCCCTTCATCCTGGAGCAGGTTCCTTTCGAGCGAACGCAGTGTGCTACCAGGCTCAGCCGAGAGGTCTTCGGCCCCGACAACACCATCGTCTATCAGGCCTTCTTCTACCACCAGTTCCATCAGCTAGACCTCCAAGGCACTCTCCCCTTCGAGGAATATCTCCGATTGGCCGGTCACGGACTTCAGTACGTCGAGCTGTTTGCCAGTGGCCGGGTACCCTATAAACTGGGCGATCTTTATGAGCACCGGCCGGCGCGGCATTTCTTCGGTGCCTCGTGTCACCAGGAACTAATCCGCGATTGGCACGTTCACATCGATAATTATTGCAACTACATCCCCGGCTACTGCGGCGGTATTTCCCTGGGCGATGCGCGGGACCTCAACGCGATCTGCTCTGGATTAAACCTCAACGAGCACACCGTCCTCAACGCCCTGCTCACCGACTTGCAGGCACTGTACAGACTAGGGACACACTATGGCTACGAAGAACAAGACGGTTACGTCTCCAAATGCCATCTGTGTATTGATATCCGTCAACATTTGGCACGTCGTGGCAACTTCAAAGAACTAGCACCGAAGGCCTTCTACGACCGCTTGGAGGACTGAGTCTTCTTGGCAGTTAGAGGTTGCCTGTGAGGTTTCTTAGGAGTTGACCCGGTTTCGTGGACACCTTAAGACTTGAACAAGGAGGAGTACAC
>CAZOUO010000080.1:0-10623 GCA_964582975.1 uncultured Thermotogae bacterium
GAGGATGGACTGTGTGGCAATGCTCCAGAAACGCCAAAGCCCGGCGATCCGCTGTTCCAATGTGTGCTGAATGTGATCGTGGGCTCGGGGACCCTGGCCGCTAAAGCCGCTCAAGCCGAAAGCGAACGCCTCAGCTACTACACCCTGCTTCTCACAACCTCACTGGAAGGCGAGGCGCGTGAGGTAGGAACAAACCTTGCCTCTTTAGCCCGAGAAGTAGTCCGTTATGGGCAACCGGTACAGACCCCCGCTGTGATCGTTGCTGCCGGAGAAACCACGGTCACCGTCCGCGGCACTGGCAAAGGGGGCCGAAATCAGGAGCTTGCCCTGTCGGCGGCGTTGGGGATTGATGGGCTTCCAAACGTCGTGATCGCTTCGCTTGGAACGGATGGGCAAGACGGCCCTACCGATGCTGCAGGCGGGATGGTCGATGGAGAAACAGTAGCGCGCATGTGTGCTCAAGGGATCGACCCAGAACGTGCCCTGGCTAACAACGATGCTCACACCGCTTTGCAAGGCTCCGGAGATCTCATCACGACTGGTCCTACCGGTACCAACGTCGCGGACCTGTGCTTCGTGATGGTCGGCCAACCAGCCTAAAGAATCCTTCTAAGCACGGGAGATAAGAAAGGCGAAAGCAGCCCTGCCTAGTTTCGCATCAAGCCGTGTCGTGATCTGTGACCTTCGCAACCGCCGCGTCCAGCACGTTCAACCCCTCGTTCAGTTGTTCATCGGTTATGACCAGGGGCAGCAACAGGCGTAGAACATTTCCATAGATACCGGCACTCGGGATGAGCACTCCGTTGCGCAGGCACTCCTGCACCACCGCAGCGCACTCTTTCTTGGCCGGCTCCTTGGTTGCTGGATCCTTAACAAGCTCCATCCCAAGCATGGCACCGAGGCCACGCACATCACCGATAATGGCGTGCTTGCGCTTCATCTCGAGAAATCGCTCCCGGATAATCTTCCCGACGGCAACGGCACGGTCGAGAAGCTTCTCCTCTTCGATAATATTTAAGACTTCAATCCCGGCTTGACAAGCGATCGGATTGCCGACGTACGTTCCCCCGATCGACCCCTCTGGCATGGAACCGAAGACCACTTTCTTTCCGATCACAGCAGAAAGCGGGAGTCCGGCCGCGATTGACTTGGCTACCGTGATCAAGTCGGGTTCAACCCCGCAATGCTCGATGGCGAAAAACTTCCCCGTACGACCGAACCCGCATTGAATCTCATCAGTGACAAAGAGGATCCCGTGCTCGGCGGTCAGTTCGCGGAGATACTCGAGGAATCCATCCGCGGGAACGATAAACCCGCCCTCTCCCTGCAGCGGTTCAATAACCACTGCGGCAACCTGTTGCGGATCAACCAGGGAAACTAGCGCTCGCTCGAAATCCTCGAAGCACATGGTGTTGCGATACGGATTGGGAAGAGGAAGGCGATATACCTCCGGCGCAAATGGCCCAAATCCCGCTTTGTAGGGGGAGGCCTTGTGGGTCATGGTCATCGTCAGCAAGGTACGGCCGTGGAACGCTCCCTCAAATACCACGATCGCCTGTCGCTTCGTGTGCTTGCGTGCAATTTTGACCGCGTTCTCGATCGCCTCGGCCCCGTTGTTGAAAAATGCCACCTGCTTTGGTGAAGACCCCGGTGCAAGGTCAGCAAGGCGCTCAGCAAAAGAAACATACGGTTCGTAGGGAACTGCTGTGAAGTCCGTATGGGTGAACTTTTTCGCCTGCTCACGTATGGCTTCGACCACTCGATCCGGGGTATGCCCGACGATTAAGCACCCCCAGCCACCGGTGAAGTCGATGAATTGATTGCCATCGACATCCCTTACCAAAGCGCCTTCGCCCTCTGCAACAAAGAAGGGCGCAAGGGTATTGAGTGCTGCGGGGATGACCTGTTCTTTTCGCGCTGCGATCTCCTGCGACTTCGGACCAGGGATCTCTGTTTTGATCGATATCGCGCCACTGCTCATGACGCACCTCCTGAGAATCTAAAACCTGTAAATGCAATCTTAACAGAAGCTTGCCACGAGCTCGATATTAGCTTGGAAAAATGTATTAGTACACCAGTAGTGCCAGAAATCGCGTGGCCTTGTGGGGGTCCTCGCCCTTAACGTGGGATTGATCAAAGCCTCCTTTTCCTCTTACCCTATGTGGTGGATTGCTGGAATACCAAGTCGTATTTCCTGCAGAAAGGATGAGAGGGTGTCAAAATCCACGTTGGTCGTGATGGCAGCAGGCGTTGGCAGCCGCTACGGCGGGATCAAGCAGATCGACCCTGTTGGCCCGAGCGGTGAGATTCTCCTCGATTACTCCGTCTACGATGCGCTGCGTTGCGGGTTCGGAAAGGTTGTGTTCATCATCCGAAGAGAGATCGAGGAGGTTTTTCGGGAGAGGGTCGACCCAACGATCGGAACTCGGTGCGAGATCGAATATGTGATCCAATCCCTGGAGGCTGTGCCTGAAGGATTTGACGTCCCGCCGACGCGGAAGAAGCCATGGGGCACCGCCCAGGCCGTATTCCTCTGCAAGGACGTCGTTCACGAACCGTTTGGCGTCATCAACGCCGACGACTTCTACGGACGAGCATCGTTTCCCACGCTGAAACGACACCTAAACAATGCCCAAGATCGTGCTGGAACCTATGACATCGGCCTCATCGGCTACCGCCTGGATCACACCCTTAGCGAACACGGACACGTCTCGCGAGGGGTGTGTGCGGTAAGTCCGGAGGGCTACTTGATGAACATTCACGAGCGAAAACACATTAAACGGTTCGGAAACATCGTGAAATATGCGAAGGATGACGGAACTTGGATTGAGATTCCAGCAGACAGTACTGTGTCCATGAACATGTGGGGATTCACGCCGGGCATCTTCACGGAGCTCCGAGGACGGTTTCCCCACTTCTTTCAGGAACGTGCGGACGATATCGACTCAGCAGAGTACCTGTTGCCTGACGTCGTTGGAGAACTCGTCCGCGAGAACAGGGCGACGGTGCGCGTACTGCCAACGAGCGCGCGCTGGTTCGGCGTGACTTATCCCGAGGACAAGACAGCAGTTCGAAAGGGAATCCAGGACCTCATCTCTCGCGGCGTGTATCCGAAGGACCTCTGGTAAGCGACGGCCGGCTAGAATCAGCCTTCGGAGAATCCAATGATCTTCTTTAATCAAGCATACAGATCATTTGCTGAAGTCGATTTTCCGGTGCCACTATTGAAGGCGCGATCATTTGGCGACTCTGGTGGAGGGTGTCCTGCAAGCAGAAAATCCATCGCAAAAAGGTTGGCTCTGGCTACATCTTCCACGTAAATGTAGGCTCTAAGCTGATCCCCTGCACCATAGACTTTGGGTCTCTCTTCTGACAGCATCGCCTGAGAGAAGATTACCACCACACCCGCTTCACCCTCCGGGTTTTAGCGTGGGCCATAGACATTCCCGTATCGAGGCAAAACGGCCTCTTCTCCGCCTGTTCCGTGGCTGGTTCTTGTACCTCACAGTACATTGCCCCACCAGTGGAAGCATAGAGCATTCCTTGCACTCCTGTTCGTGCGGAGTTCTGTAATAGATTCACAGATTCAATGACATTCACGTTGGCCTCAAACACCGGCTCGGCTACAGAGCGGCACAGGTCGATTTGCGCCGCATGGTGATTGATCAGGTGAGGGCAAAACTGGCCAAGAACATCAGCAACACCGGCGTGATCACATAGATCCACGACCACCAGCTCGGCCTTGGGGTGAACGTTTTCCTTTCGGCCGGAGGAGAGGTTGTCCAACACGAGTACCTCGTGTCCAGCATCGATGTAATGATCAACCACGTGAGAACCGATGAACCCAGCCCCCCAGTGACGAGGATTCTCATCGCTGTTCCTCCTCGGAGAGCGCCTTCGCACCTGGGCTAGGTCGAACTTCCCATACACTGCCTTGCTTCTGGAATTGCTGCTCGTAGGCTACCAGGATCTCTCGTGAGTAGGCATCGCTTTCGCTGGACGACACAAGGTGCAGTGTGGCACCGCCAAACCCACCACCGATCATACGAGCACCGAACGCGCCGTGCCGTTTGCCCCAGTCGATGAGAAAATCGAGCTCTGGCGTACTGACTTCATAAAGATCTCGTAAAGAAGCGTGAGAGGCGAACAGAAGTTCCCCCACGATCGCGCTTTGACCCTCCTTCAGAGCTCTCGTAGCTTGCTTCACTCTGTTGTTCTCTGATACCACGTGTTGCGCGCGACGATGTAGGAGTTCCGGCATGCCGTCTTTCACGTACCGCAGGTCGCCCTCGGTGATTTGACTGAGCGAGTGGAGCGGACGACCAGGTAGGTTCTCATCCAACCAGCGCAGAGCCTCTTCGCACTCCCGGCGGCGCTTATTGTACCCGCTGTGAGCGAGCACACGACGTACGGAGCCATCGACAACTAAGAAAGTGACTCCGGTGAGACCAACGTGCACGTACTGATGGGTCAAGGACCCCACATCCAGGAACAACGCGCACCGATTACGCGCCAAAAGGCTGACGTACTGATCCATGATGCCGCATTTCGCCCCTACGAATGCATTCTCCGCCCTGTGACAAAGCTGGATGATCTCAAGATCGTTGAGGGATGTTTCATAGAGGCGGACAAGTCCGAGTGCCAAAGCAATCTCCAGCGCGGCAGAGCTGCTCAGCCCGGCGCCGAGCGGGATGGTGCTGGTGACGGCCACCTCAAATCCGTGTGGGTAGTCGACAAAGCGAGAAAGTTCAAGCAGAATCCCGATGAGGTAGTCGAACCACTGCCCAGTTGGACTCGCCTCCGCAATCGGGAGCCCAAACTCAACGATGTCCTCAAACGCTGCGCTGGTAGCGCATACCTTGTTATCCCTCCGGGGCCTAAAGGCAACTTCTATCACTCGATCAATGGCGAACGGCAGGACGTATCCGTCGTTGTAGTCCGTGTGCTCACCGATCAAGTTGACACGGCCGGGAGCTCTCGTGATCCGCGGAGTTCCCCCCGATCCAAATGCGTCCTCTAGCAATCCATAGCTTCCGATAGACTCCATTTACCGGTATTCCTTATGTCGCCAGGAAGAAAGACCCCACTCCCCAGCTAGGCCGTCAGGAGAGAGGGCCGCTTTCGCCCATTCACAGTTTCCATTGGCCAGTTGGGATCAACCGTCAAGTTCTCAGGCCCCTGCGCAGTCAGCAAGAACGTGTCCTCCACCTTGGCCCCTTCCAGGGACGGATTCCATGCCAAGGCCATCCCTGCCTCCAGTCGTGTTTTTTCCTTTGGAACGGCGAGGATCTCTCGCGAGCGATATCCAGCGATCCCCCCTTGATGATGGGCATTGAACGCATCAGCGCGCCCAATTTCAACGTAGGCGTCCTTTATCGCCTTCAACACACCGTCAAGAGAGATTCCAGGGCGACTCGCGTCAAGAGCCGCTGCCTCGACCCTCAACACCTTCTCATAATGGCGCCTTGCCTCGAAATGATCCCAGGAACGCAATCGGGTCAGGTTGATGACAAGCCCGCTTCGTCTTCCGCAGACGACGGTCATACACAGCTTTCCCAGTGGACGGTCCTTGGGAAGAGGATGCCGGTACTTGAAGATCCGTTCCTTCCCCGCCACCAACAGGACGAGCGGTTGGATCCCTTTGCCAATCATCGCCTCGGCCGTCGCACCCGCCAGCTTCTGTTCTGTCCAAGCTGGCTCGGCCGAGCGCATCACCTCCCCAAGCGCCGCGGCTGCGTCCGCTCCAAGAGTGCGATATCGCTCCTCCTCCTCTGGAGACAGGACGAGGCGCAGCCGCGTGAGGTCGTGTTCCAAGTCGTTCGGACGTTGACGCGACGGAGTAACCCACCACGGATGCGATTGGATCTCGATGCCGTGTACCTCCTCCTCCGCAAGGCGGAGGGCCTCTATCCGTGAGGTATGGACGTGCATGGATTCTCCATCGATTTCAAGCCACGCGATTCCTTCTCCGACCTCGACGGTGTTGTCTCCTCCACCGGTCAGCCAAGCAAAATTCTCCGGCCGGTAGATGTAGAATTGATCAAAAGCGTGGGATTCCATCCAATCGCAAAGCCGCGCCTGTGCCACTCGATTCATTGGATCCCCTTCTCAGCGATGCGCAATCCCCCCTCAAACGTTCACCGCAAAGAAGCCGCCCCAGAAGACCGCAATTGACAAAAACAACTCCTCTTGTGAGAACGGGTAAACATCCTCTCTTCGATAATCCACCTCGCGAACCGGCCGATCACGCCCGCCGATAGATCAGCTTCCACTGCCGTGCTCGTATAGTTCCCAACCCAGATACTTGCGAATCGCTTCCGTCACGATCGCCCCGACGTGGCCTTTGACTACCGCCACGTGATGCTCAAAACCGTGTTCGACGATGTGTTTCATGAGTCCCTCCAGGTTCTCGATCTCAGCGACACCGTATCCTCCAAAGGTCTCGACCTCGTCGTCCGTATACTCCCCCTCGGCAAGATAGGAGGCGATCCGACCGCGAAGGTCATCCGACGATAGACGGAAGAACGTCACCGCTCCAGGAGATATCCTCCCGACACAGGTCCCGTAGGTATTCTCTTTTCCTACCTCGCTAGCGATGATTTCCTGGTACGACATTCTGGCTTGCGCAAGGAAGCTTTTGGGAAAGTTGCTGCAGTGAAACGTGATCACTTTGTTTTCGTCTTCGCCATAGTTATTGTTCCAGTCAATGAGGGCGGCAGGTGATTGCGCCGCAAGGGCAAGCGTGTACATTGACAACGCCCCCATGATGTCCGTTTCACAGGCGCTGGGGATCAGCTCCTCCGAAAGCAGGCTCATCGCAGTGCACGGCACGATCCCATAGATCTTTTCCAGCGCTGTCCAACATTGAACGGACACCGCATCGAGCGCGTTTTCCTCGACCCATTCCGAAAGCACGAGCGACAACTTCGCGATTTTCTCTAACGCGGTTTTGGGAATGCCTTCTGTGGAGATGTAATCCTTAATTCTCTCCAGTTCTCGCTTGACTTCCGAAGCCGCGCTGTCAAGCCCCTGGGACTGCGCAATGATCTCAGACAGGTCAACGGTTTCAACCGTGATCCCCTCATGCTCGAGGATCTTCTCGCTGAATCGAACTGTATTGAACGCGCTCGGCCTTGCTCCCACCAACCCAAGCCGTGCCTTTCTGAGACCCTTGACTACATTGCAAACCCCTGCGAATGCCTTGAGATCCTCCTTGAACGTATCGGACTCCGGCGATTCGACGTGAAGTATGGTATTAGAAAAGGGAATTCCGTATTGCACGAGGTTGTTGCAGAGGGAAAGCTTTCCACAGTAGGCGTCCCGTCGGTGTGCGACGTCCAACTTTCCGATCTCGTCCGGATAGGCGTGGATCAAAATGGGCACGTCCAACCGGGAAAGGCGCAGAGCATCTGCTGCCGCCTTCTCGTCCCCAAAATTGGGCAGCGTCACGATGACGCCGTCGATCGCTTCCTTGTGATCGGTGAACAGGCGGACGCACCGCTCGGCATCCTCCCGCGTCTCCACCGCGCCGTAGAGTGTATCCTCCGGTGACAACGCCACCACCTTGTACCCCAACTCCTCGATCGCGTGCAGAAGTTGCTCCCGTCCCTCTTCCACGAGACGGTCGGGGAAGAAGTTCCTGTTGCTGACAATGACTCCAAAGGTATTAGTCCTTTTCCTCATTCTCTCCCACCTCCGATCGCGGACAGCTCATGGATGCGATCCTTAATATTCTCGTAGAACGCTCGATACAAGGCGTAGTATTTGTCATAGACTGCTTTTGTAGCGGGGTTCGGGGTATCGACCCGATCGATGCGTGTCCACTGTCCGATAATCCGGTAGTCGGCGATGAGGCCCACTCCGATTCCGGCGAGTAGTGCGTCGCCCAACGGTGCTCCCGTTCCTCCTGCGGGAATCAGCATCTTCCGTCCCGTGACATCAGCAAGGATCTTCGTCCACAGTTTCGATTTCGTTACCCCTCCGACAATGCGGGTCTCCTCCTTCAGATGAAGGCCGATTGCTTCCCCCACCTCGATGCTGTGGCGCAGGCTGTAGGCGGCGGCCTCCATCAACGCCCGAAAGAGGTGGGGCTTGGTGTGGTAGAGGGTCAGCCCGAGGATTGTTCCCCTTGCATCGGGATCCCATAACGGGGCCCGCTCGCCCATGAAGTATGGCAGGGCCACCAAGCCGTCGGAGCCTGCGGGGATCTCCTCTGCTCGCTTGTCCAGAAGTTGGTAGGGGCCCATGCCCATTCTTGCAGCCTCCATGACCTCCGGCTCACCGAAGTGGTCCTTGAACCAGTGGATTAGGCCGCCTGAGGTCGCCGATCCGCCCCACGTGTAGATCTCCTCGGTGCAGTTCACGACGTGGGGCATGGAGACGAGGCTTTTCGAGTAGGCCTCACCCCGGTGAATGACCCCCCAACAGGTGGAAGTCCCCATCATCGCAACGTTATCGCCGCGCTCGATCGCTCCTGCGCTCAGCGTCGCCATCGGCGCGTCAATCCCTCCCGCGACCACTGGCGTACCAGCGGGAAGACCGCACTTTTTTGCCGCCACGGAGGTCACTTCCCCCACCACCTCGGTGGAAGCGACTAACTTCTCCGGCATCTTCTCCAGAGGAATCCCTAACGCCTTGCTCATTTCCTCAGACCAGCACAGGCGATGAATGTCAAAAAGCCCCCCGAGGTTGCCTGCTGACGAGTAGTCGATCGCGAGTTGGCCCGTGAGCCTGTACTCTACGTAAGTGGACGGTGGAACGAGCTTGTGCGTACGGTTCCAAAGCTGCGGTTCCTTGTCCTTGATCCACAGGATCTTGGGGTATCCAAAATAGGTGTCGACGTAGTTACCGGTGATCTCGAACACCCTGTCCAAGTCCGTATTTTCCTTGATCCATTTGACTTCGTCTGTTGCCCGGCGGTCCATCCAAATGAGACAAGGCCGCAACGGATTGAATTCCTCGTCAACCGGAATGCCCGATCCGCCGTACAGACCGCTGATACAGGCCCCCGTAATATCGCTCGGTGCGATTCCCGCTTTCTCTATACTTCCTCTTATGGCTTTGTAGACCGCATCTTCCCACACCTGTGGCCACTGCTCCGCCCACGACGGCCGCGGGTGTTCCACCCTGTATTCCACTAGTGCTGAGCCGAGTAACTCTCCCTCGAGTGAGACCACGACACTCTTGGTCCCCAACGTCCCGATATCAACGCCAACTAAGTAACGTTTCGTCATGGACTAACCCTTCCCATGGTTTTCCTGCCCGTACCCCTCCATGTATTTCTGGTAGAGCGCTGTTACCTCCTCCTCAGGCAGTTTGTTCGGGCTCCCCACACTCTCTGCAAGAAAGGCAATCTTCGCGCTGTGTTCCACGATCAGCGCCGCGGTCAGCGCATCTTGCGGCGTCTTCCCAGCAGTGAAGACGCCGTGGTGCCTCATCAACAGTGCTCGAAATCGGCCTGGGCGCGTCTTCTCGGAGAACTCTTTCCCGATCTCCTCGTCTCCGGGAGGGACGTAGGAAGAAACAGGAATCGGGCCTCCGAACAGGTCAGCAAGCTCAGTAAGGTACACGGAGATGCTTCGCCCCAAGACGGCATACACGGTGGCGTAGACCGAATGCGTATGAACGACTCCGCCGGCTTGCGAAACGTTTCGATAGATGTGCAAGTGAGCTGAGGTGTCAACAGAAGGCTTGAGGCCGCCCTCAATCACTTTTCCTGACAGGTTGACAACGACGAGATCCTCCGGAGAGAGGGAGTCGTACTCTACCCCGCTCGGTTTGATCACCACGAAGTCTCCGTCCCTTCCACTGACATTGCCGCTCGTCCCTTGCACCAGCCCGCTTGTGGGAAGTGCCATGAGCGCCTTGTAAACCGAGTGTTTTAGCCCTTCAAGCATCTGCACTTCGCCTTTCTAGGGAGGGGCTTCGGCTCGATATCCCCATCGGTAGGATCAACCCCATCTGGATTCGCTCCGCCAGTTCCTGCAACCCTCTGCTTTGGTTGTCATTTCTTCCGGTTCCTATTCCCTTTTTCGGAGATAGGCATGAACAGTCACGGCAATCAGGATCAGCAAACCGTAGACGAAGCGGGTCCAGAAACCGGAGAGACCCGCTGCGACGATGCCGGCCTCCAGCGAGCCGATGAGGAAAGCGCCAATGAAGGTGCCAAGGATGGTCCCCTCACCCCCGAACATCGAGGTTCCCCCCACAAAGGCCGCCGCCATGACCATCATCAGGTAGCCATCTCCCATTGTGGGCCACCAAGTCTGTAGCCGACACGTGTTCAAAACTCCGGCAAACGCCGCCAGGACTCCCATCGCAATAAACACCAGCGTTTTTGTTCGGACCACGTTGATCCCCATCATCCGAGCCGTCTCCTGGTTATCACCCACAAAAAGCACGTGATCTCCGAACCTGTGGCGAAACAGCATGAACCACACGAACACCACAATGGCCAGCCACCAGAGAGATTGCGCGGGGATGACGCCACCCACTTTTCCCACCAACGCGTGGAAGACGGGGCTTTCTACAATCCCACGCAGCGACTTTGCCTTCCCACTCGCGAGTATGTTTACTGCGCCTCGAATTAGGAACTGCATCCCCAGGGTAATGATGATTGAAGGG
>CAZOUO010000081.1:0-10444 GCA_964582975.1 uncultured Thermotogae bacterium
TATGTTGAAAGAAACCAGCAAACCGCGTGAAAACCCGCAAAGGGAGGAGACGATGATCGATCTGACGATCAACGAGGAGCAACTGGAACGCACTGCGCAACGGGCGCGAGAGCGTGGAATCATTGTGCCGACCTTCGCCCAGATGCGAAGCCCAAAGACGATCCCGGATGAGATCACGGAGCGATTGCGGGATATCGGCTTATGGGACCTGCACCCGCTGAACCTGTTCCGGATCACTTGGAAAAACGAGCCAGCAAAACACGGCGGGGGCTTTGACGAGGTGAACACCCTGGAGATCCCGCACGAGCTCAGTGGGGTGCGGGCGCGGATCATTGCACTAGTGGGAAAGTGGTTTCCCACCGGCTCGCACAAAGTGGGAGCCACGTTTGGTTGTCTTGTACCACGACTGGTAACCGGGCAGTTTGACCCGACCTTTCACAAAGCGGTGTGGCCCTCCACCGGGAACTACTGCCGTGGAGGGGCTTACGACGCCAACCTCCTTGCCTGCGAATCGATTGCGATTCTCCCAGAGGAGATGTCGAAGGAGCGATTCGACTGGCTGGCCAAAGTTGCTGGTGAGGTGATTGCCACGCCGGGCTGTGAGTCAAACGTCTGGGAGATCTTTCAAAAGTGCAAGGAACTCGAAAAAACGCGCAAAAACGTTACGATCTTTAACCAGTTCGACGAATTCGGAAACCATCTTTGGCACTACGACATCACTGGCCACGCGATGGAAGAGGTGCTGCAAAAGGAGTTGGGGCAGGAGGGCCGCTACGCTGGGGTGGTGTTGACCAGCGGATCATCCGGGACGATGGGCTGTGGGGATTTCTTGAAGGAGCTCTATCCAACGAGCAAGATCGCGGTTGGGGAAGCCCTGCAGTGTCCAACCCTTCTAATGAATGGATTTGGTGGGCACCGCATCGAAGGGATCGGGGATAAGCACGTCCCTTGGATCCACAACGTGCACAATACCGATATGGTGATCGGCATCGATGATGAACCTTGTATGAGCCTTATTCGCTTGTTCAACGAGCCGGCCGGCCAAGCGTATTTATCTCAGCAAGGAGTAAGTGAATCGTTTATCGAACAGCTCCCCTGTCTCGGAATCTCGAGCGTTGGAAACCTCCTCGGAGCAATCAAGTTCGCCAACTACTACGAACTGACCGAGCAAGATATCGTGTTGACGACCTTTACTGACTCGATGGAACTGTATCAAACTCGGCTCAAAGAACTAGAAGTCCGACGCGGTCCGTACGACGGGATGCAGGCGGCGATCGATTTTCATCGACACCTGATGGGAACAACCGCCGACTTTGTCATCGAGCTTCGCCACTACGACCGCAAGCGGATTCACAACCTCAAGTACTTCACCTGGGTGGAGCAGATGGGAAAATCGGCCGACGAACTCAATGCCCAGTGGGATGACTTTCCTGAATACTGGGACCGCATTCATTGCTTAGTGGACCCGATCGACGAGTTGATCGAAACGTTCAACGAGAAGGTGGGATTGCTAAAGGAGATGTAGCGAGATTGGATCGCCGATGCGTTCCATGTTCGATAAGTACCCCTTCATCCCGCGTGATTGCTCAGCCTGGAGGTGGCGGCGACGTATCGCCCTTGCAAGCGGGCTTCGAAGCGACTATGCTGGACGGGTAAGGAAGCACACGATGAGGTAATTCACGATGGGAAAGCACGGTGTTAGTCGACGTGAAGCTGGAATGGTTCTACTCACGCTCCTTTGGTTCGGAGCGCTGTGGGGTGCTTGCGAGGCGCTCTTTGGGGGACTGCTTCACTTCGTTCTCCCTCCGACCTATCCGGGAAAGATCATGATCGGGTTGGCGATGGGTCTGATGGCCTTTGCCGTCAGACGCACCGGAAGGCCGTGGATGCCGCTTGGGATGGCTCTGGTTGCCGCTCCGCTCAAGCTCTTCTCCGCCGTTGTTTTTGCTCTTCCTGTCTGTGCTCCAGCGGTGTTGAACCCGGCCTTTGCCATTCTAGCGCAAGGGGCTGCGTTCGCGGTTATCGGGGTAGCTCTTTCCCGCCTGCCGCTTACCCGGCCATTGCGCTTTGGCCTCGTTGGCGCGAGCGCGGGTGCAATGCAATCGCTCTTGTACGTTGGGTTGGTCCGCGGGCCCGGGCTGTGGCTCTATCCTCCGCTTCAAACTTTACAGGAGCTGGGAACGAAGTTTCCTTACTGGAGCCTTTCCTTAACGAAAATTGGCAGCTTTTTGAGCGTGTCGATCCCTTACGGTGTGCTGGCAGCAGGGGTGGCCGCACTTGCGGTCGGATGTGCACCCTTGCGTCTTCGAGCACGGATTCGCCCTGCGCTTCTTGTTGCAGGGATTGTGGTATGCCTAGCGGCCTTCTTCCTTTCCTCCTGGCTCATCTAGGAAAGGAGTCGTGTCTGATTCTTAGCGGGAAAATTGGCGCCGGCAAGACGCGCACCGCTTCATACCTTGCTACGGCTCTTAAGCAACGAGGCCTTGCAGTCGGAGGTGTCCTTTCCCCGCGGATTGTCCAAGACGGTGAGACGGTCGGATATACGGTCCGTGACCTGGTAACTGACGAGGAGCGACCGTTTGCCGCACTTACCCCTCCGGGGGTGAGAGTGGGAAAGTTCTTCATCGCAGAGGAGGGGCTAACGTTTGCTTGTGGTGCGATTGAACAAGCAGCTGCGCACGCCCAAGTGGCATTTGTCGATGAGGTCGGATGGCTGGAACTGGCTGGCGATGGCCTTGCCTCGGCTATACGGATTCTCCTGCGCTCGGAGGCTTGCCCCATCCTGCTTGTTCGCTCCGTGTTGGTTGATGCCGTGGTTCGCACCTTTGCGATTACACGATTTAAAGAGTTCCCCGTGGAGAAAGAAGCTCTTTTGAGCAGAGAACGGAAAGCGCGGGATGGCTGAGCAATTCTGGGAGATCTTGGAAGTGATCGAGTTTCCCCTCCTTCTCACCAACGGTGAGGACGGCTACCCTCAGGCGCGACCGATGGATCTCATTCACCGGCAGAAAGCGACGCTGTGGTTTGCGACCTCTCGCGCCTCGAGGAAGGTTGCACAGATCGTGGCCGACCCCAGAGTGACGGTGATGTTTGTCGACACCGGCCGGTTCAATTACGTCTCTGTCCACGGCCGGGCGCAGATAATCACGGATGAAGCCTTGAGAAGAAGATTCTGGAAAGAGGCCTGGAGAGAGGAGTGGCCGGATGGTCCCGCTGACCCCGATTATATTCTTCTCAAGGTCTTGGGGGAGAATGGCTCCTACTACTACGGTGACACCGACGAGTCAGGAGAGGTGAGCCTCTAAAGCCTATTGGGCGTAGGATCGCCTGCGAAAGAGAACATCTTTTTATCAAATAGCCGCAAACAGGTAGCCACGACTACCGGATCGTATAATGCCCCTTTGTTTTGAGAGATCTCTTCCAGGGCCTTATCAATGCCAAGTGCTGGCCTATAGGGTCGATGGGAGGCCATCGCCTCTACCACGTCAGCGACGGCAAGGATTCGCGCTTCCATCAGAATCTGTTCCCCTTTGAGTCCTTGGGGATAGCCTGATCCGTCCATCCGTTCGTGGTGCTGTAGGACGATTTGCGCAACTGGCCATGGGACCTCGATGGTCTTTAAGATGTTATACGCAAGTTGAGGATGGGCTTTAATGAGACCGTATTCCATTTCGCTTAACCGGCTGGGTTTGCTGAGGATCTCCGCCGGTATAGCCATCTTGCCGATGTCGTGTACGAGCCCTGCGATGCGGATGCCTTCGATGTGTTTCTCAGAAAGCCCCATCTCCTTGGCGATAGCGCATGCCAGTTGCGTTACGCGCTTCTGGTGACCGGCGGTGTACAGATCCCGCGTTTCGGTAGTTTGTCCGAGCGCCTCGATCACTCCCTCCAGAGTCCGGTGTAGCCTCTCTTCTGCTTGTTTGCGATCGGTTATATCCGCAGTAGAGCCGATCATTCGAACTGGATCTCCGGCCTCGTCAAAAACCACCTGCCCTCGTACGTGGAACCAGTGATATTCACCCGATTTGGTGCGTATTCGGTGATCCACGTCGTACAGCTTTCCATCCTTCAAGCGGGCCTCCATTACAGCCTTCGTATGCTCTCTGTCGTCCGGATGCAGAGTCGCCTCGAACGTGTCGAAGTCAACGTCAAGTTCATCATCGGCGTAGCCGAGCAGCTCCTTCATCCGCGGAGACCAGTAGAGCGAATCTTGTTGAATGTCCCAGTCCCATATTCCGTCGTTCGCGCCCTGTACGGCCAGGGCGAACCGCTCTTCACTGGCGTGCAATGCTTTCTCCATCTGCTTGCGTTCGGTGATGTCGATTACGTAAGAGACGCCCATCTTCCCTCCACTTTCCAAGAACGCGCCGCCGATTAAGACTGGCACACGTGTGCCATTCTTTCTGACGTATTCTTTTTCGAAGGGGGAGCAGGTCCCTGTTTTTCTAAGGTCTTTGAACCCTTGCTTATCTAAATGACGATATTCTAGCGGTGTGATGGCCTGTAAGTGCAGATCGCTGGTCAGCAAATCCTGACGGGTGTAGCCGATGATATCGAGGAAAGCATCGTTGGCGTCCACTAACCTATCAGATGAGTCCCAATACACTATTCCGAGTGTGTTCGAGTCGTACAAGCGCCGAAATCGGCCTTCGCTCTCCCGCAGGGCTTTCTCGGTCCGTTCACGCTCGGCCAGTTCCTTTTGAGCCTCCTCGAACAAGCGGGCATTCTCGATGGCGACGGCCGCCTGATCAGCAATGGCACTGAGGAAATGCTGATCCTCTTCGTCGTAAACATAAGGCTGGAAGCATTGCACCGAGATGACTCCGATGACCTTATCTTTCTTCATAATGGGGACACCGAGATAGCAAAGCTCAGGTGGAATCGGCTCGCCTACCACGCCAGGTATAACTGGGAGGGGCTCCTTGGCTATGTTCCTGATCAAAAGGGGGCTCTTTGATTGGATGATCCATCCTGACAGACCCATTTCTTCTGCCTCTTTGCTGAATTTATCAAAGAGTTCGCCTTTTTCCATGAAGATCTCGAAGTTTAACTTCTGTTGTTGCTCGTCGTACAAGGCGATGTAGAACGTATCTGGTTTCATCAAGTGATCGATCCGTTCGTAGATCAATTCTAGGACTTCATTAACATCCAGGGTGGAAGTAGTGAGAAGGGTGATCTTGTGAAGAGAGGACATTTCCTCAGCTCGCCGTTTGGTCGCATCATAAAGCTCGGCGTTTTCAAGCGCAATTGCCGCTGCATGGGCAAAGTTCTCGAGAAGTTGAACTGCGCTCTCATCGTAAAAGCCGGGAGCAACTTTCTCTACGGCCAGGTAGCCAGCAAACTCGTCTTTCACAAAGAGAGGAGCTCCGGCCCAGGAGTGAAACGCTTCCCAGTTCCCTACCGGCTCAAAGCGCTCATCGATGTGCGTATCGCCGACCACCACAGGTTGCCTGGTTTCTCTCATCTCCTGGATGATTTCGTTCTCCCTCACGTCGAAGCCGTCCCACATGACCTGTTCCTCGATGATTGGCCCGCGTCCGGCAATCATTTTGTCCCTTCCGTCGGGCGTGAAGACCTTTATTGCTGCCGTATCGTAGTCAATGACTTTGCTTAACTGGTCAAGCATGATCTCGAAAACCTGATCCCGATCAAGGGTGGA
Source organism: uncultured Thermotogae bacterium (assembly GCA_964582975.1). Classification (GTDB taxonomy): domain Bacteria; phylum Bipolaricaulota; class Bipolaricaulia; order UBA7950; family UBA9294; genus CAZDDA01. The sequence goes on from CAZOUO010000081.1 coordinate 5,660, forward strand.
AAGGGTGGCCAAGGACACCTCGCGCAGGGCAGAAACCTCATTGGTGTGTCTTTGGCCCTCCTGAAATAGCCGCGCGTTCTCGATGGCGATGGCCACTTGGTGGCCCAATGTTTCCAGGACGAAGATGTCGTCATCCTTGAAGGCGTTGGGTCCATTGTCTTGCAGGTCCAACACGCCCACGACCCGTCCTTCCACTTTAAGCGGTACGGTTAATTCGGATTCTGTCTCAGGAAGTAGCTCATCGGGTAGGTAGTGAGGCTCCTGGGAAACATTGTTGGCCAACAGAGGCTCGCCGCTCTGTGCCACCCAGCCGATCATCCCTTCTTTCCCCACTTTGAATCGTAGGTTTCTTTCTTTCCACTCTTTCTTCACCACGGGATTACTGCTGGTTGCGAAGACGGCATAGCTTCGATCGTGGTCGAGGAGAAAGATGTCGACGTGGTAGTAGGCGAACCGCTGCTGGATGGCCTTGACCGCATAGGAGAGCAACGCCTCAGGATCGAGGATTGAGGTGGCCTTTCTTGCGACCTCGGCGATGATTTGGAGCTGGCTTGCCCGTTGTCTTAACGCCTCCTCTGCCCCCTTGGTTTGCGTATGTAAGTCAGCATTTCTAATAGCGCGAGTTGCAGCGTTAGCAAAGGTCATAATCACGTTCAGTTCTTCCTCGGACACTTCTTCCCGAGTGGTTGTGATGATCAGTGCACCAACTATTTCTTCATCAAACTTCAAAGGTGTCACAATGTAATTTTTTATTCGTCCGAACTTTTGAAGAGCCAAACACGTTCCTTTACTGATTAAGGGATGTGCAACCTCAGTCAGTGTCTTGGCAACTACCTGCCTGCCGTTCATTACTGACTTAATGGTGGCATTTGTTTCAGGATCTGGAGAAAATGAGAAGGTCCGAAGCGGAAATCCTAGTATTTTGTCTATCTGAGGCACGAGATGTCGCTGTGTGGAAAAAGCCTTGAGCTCGATACGGTCTTTCTGATCATTCAGGTGTGCAATAAAGGCAGATGTGTATCCCATTGAATGGACGAGGCCATCGGTTATTTTTCGAAACACATCATCCAAAGCCAAGGTGCTGTGTATTGCTTCTGTAACCTGTTGAAGCGCTTGTAGCTTCGTATTTGCTTGTGAAAGCGCTGTCTCTACCCGCTGGTGCTCGGCGAGGTTAATCAAGTAACTCACTCCCATGTCATCTTCACCATTCAGGAAAGCGGCGCCGATCAGGACGGGTATCCTTGTACCGTCCCTTCTGATGTATTCCTTTTCGAAGGGCGAGCAGATCCCCGTGGCTCTGAGCTGCTCTAAGCCCTTCTTATCTAAGTGAGCGTACTCTGGTGGCGTTAAGTCCTGCCAACGTACCTTGCCGGATTGCAACTCTTGGCGGTCGTAGCCAATCATATCTAGGTACGCATCATTGCCGTCCTCTATCACGCCGGATGACTTCCAAAATGCTATTCCGAGCATGTTCGAGTCATACAGGTGTCGGAAGCGAGCCTCGCTTTCCCGGAGCGCCTTCTCTGACTGCTCCAACTCGGAAAGCATCTCGTTGATGGAACTAGCTACTCGGGATACTTCATCCGTTTCACCCATTGCTACACGCGCCGACAGATCGCCACGTGTGCCAATCCTGCTGACACTCCTACCCAGATGAGCCAACCGGTTCAACACCTGTCTTTCTAACAACAGCAGGGTCACTACGCCGAACGTCAGGCCAGCTGCCAGAAGGAATGACATAAAGACAGCGATGCTTGCTTGGCCCTGTTTGTAAATCTCTCTGGGCATATCCACCTTCAGCAGAAGGGCAGGCTTGCCGTAGATGTCTTCAAGTAAGGCGTAGCCTGCGATGGACTCATCGCTTATGGGTCGCACGAACATCGTTTCCTTCCCTGACAAGACGACGCGTGCTTCCTGGAAATCGGGAGGCAAAAGCGAATCATCGAACGGTTGCACCGTGAAAGACAGATGCGTCACCTGGGCCAGCCGCTCAATTTCTGTGGTGTCCAAGTAGCGGCCCATAACGAGAGCTCCTCGAACAGGGCCTTCATTTTTGCTGGTTAGGATCGGTCGCGAGGCAACGAGCATGGGGCCTTCAGAAAGAAGAACGACCCCAGTTATGTTGCTTTCTGTTTCGTGATGACTCATGAGGAGGTCATTGGCAAGAAGGTCCCCCAGGAAAGCTTGCGGAACGGGTACTTCTGTGTCGTTGTCCAGATCGAAGCCTTTGGCAAACACTTTTTGGCCAAAGGCGTCGACAAATAGCATCAGGTTGAGCCCTATCGTGAGAAAGGCCTCATCGATCAGGTTCGATTGAACATAGTCGGGGTTGCGGTCTTCGATGAAGGCGTAGGTGTCATCCCACGAGGCCCAATTGAAGACCGTGGTGTCCAAAACTGTGATTTCCTCAGACAAGGCGCCCAGGACTCGCTCTACGCTCTGATGGGTACTCTGTTCTTCCAGCCTCGCGTAACCGCTGAGCAAAAAGACTCGCGAGATGATATATAGAATGGCAATCAGGCTGACAGTCGTTACTGCTATGATCGCCAGCGTCTTCTTACGTAGCGTCATCCGTTTACCCTTGAGTACAGATCATTTGCTTTGGGGAACTAATGGAGCACTCCGTTACCCACCTGAGCACGTTGCGGCCTCTTGCTCCTCAGATAACTTGCTGATCAGTCACCTGGTGCAAACCTTCTCACGACGGTTCTCACCTGTCGGTTGGTTTTGCGGAAAGCCTTGGTTTATGCATTCGGCTCCCACCGGCATCTTCAGAATACATGCAAGGTGGATTTAACTCGTGGGTTACAGGGAACTATAGGGGTGATCTTTGTCACATTCCTGGTGGAAGTAGGTGGGAGGGGCGATAGTCTCAATCCGCGGTTTGGAGATTGAGGGCTGCGCTGAGTTTATCGCACTAGAGGAAGAGGTTAGAGTGTTCTTCGACCTAAACGGCCGTGTTTGGGGGGAACGAATTGCCCCAAACTTGCGGGAGCGGGCGGCCTTCTTCGCATCGATGTGTTAGCGGTCACGGGGCGTATATCGTCGATAGGTGTTTCTGCCATCATCCTTTGCTCGGTATATGGCAATGTCGGCGTTCTTTACAAGCGTTTCAACATCTTCAGCGTCTTCCGGGTAAATGGCCACCCCTATACTGGTGGTAATGTGGAGCTCATGGCCGTCAGCTACAAAAGGCTGCCGAACAGTCTCCAGGAGCTTTTGGGCAATCTTTTCTGCGTCTTCTGTTTGAGAGATTTCTGGCAAGATCAGCATGAATTCGTCGCCACCCAGGCGGGCGATCGTATCACTCTTGCGCTGAAGGCTTGTAAGGCGGTTACCAACGGCTTTGAGCAGCTGATCTCCCATACTGTGCCCAAGCGTATCGTTTACGCTCTTGAAGTGGTCGAGGTCGAGCATCATCACAGCCAGTCTCTGCTCGTTACGGTGTGCATGGGATAGTTCTAGGCCGAGGCGATCATTGAACGCCTGTCGGTTTGGAAGGTCAGTTAACGGGTCGTGGGTAGCCATGTAGGCAAGTCGTTCCTCCGCCTGTTTTTGTTCGGTGATATCGAGACCGATGGTGAGAAACCCGATGACTTTGCCTGTATCGGCGTGCAAACTCTGGATGTGCCACGACATAATCTTGTCCTGGCCATCCTTGCACCGGATGGTTGTGTCCTCGTCAAACTCCTCTACGCTTCCTTCGATAACGGCAGTGGCTTTCTCGATACGTCCCTTGCGATAGGCCTCATCCGGGTAGAGCCACTCCCATAGCATCTCGTTGCCCACGGCCTCTTCCTGGGAGTATCCACTGATTGCCTCAGCTGTTTTGTTCCAAGTGACGACAAGACCTCTCTCATCGAGCACGCTTAACCAGACGTTGGCGTGGTCAATGATGCTTTGCTGAAGCTGGCTGAGTTCACGAATTGCCTTCTCCGCCTGCTTTTGCTCAGTGATATCACGACCAAGAGCAATAGATCCGATCGGGGTGCCATCGTCATCCAAAAGGTTGCGGGAGTTCCAGGAGATGGTCCGGGTTTGCCCATTCTTACATCGAATGGTCGTTTCGAACCCCTCTAACACTTTTCCTCTTTTGATGATGGCGGAAACTTCCTTATTGATCTCCTTACGATACGCCTCATCTGGGTAGAGCCATCCCCAGATCTTGTCATGGTCCACCACCTCTTCCCGCGAGTAGCCGCTGATTTTCTCTGCCGCCTTGTTCCAAATCAGCACGTTGCCATTTTCATCAAGCACGTCCAGCCACACGTTGGCATTGTCAATGATGCTCTCCTGAAACTGGCTGAGCTGACGGATTTCTTCTTCTGCTTGCTTGCGTTTAGTAATATCCCTAACAACCTCGATGACCTTTGTCTCGCCATCAATATCCTGGAAAGGAGTTGATGTCAGTTCGTATTTCCTGCCGTCAATACCAGTCAATTCAGCCCTCTGTGTACTACCGGCGGCGATGGCCTTGACCATGGGGCAAGACTCGCATGGGGTTTCCCGTCCCATATACTCTTTGTAGCAAAGCTTGCCAGTTAGATTGCCAAATCTATCCCTTAGCACCTTGTTCTGGAAATGGACCCGGTAGTCTTGACAGACAACGTCTAGACCGTCTCCCAGAGAAGCGACCATACCTTCAAACTTGTCTTTTTGTGCCCGCACTGCCGCCTCCGCCTGTTTTTGTGGGGTTATGTCAGTGAAGACAGCTTGAACACCGGAGTAGCGGCTGAACCGCCCCGGCTTTTCCGGAGGCACTTTTACTTGAGTCCGGCGACCATC
>CAZOUO010000082.1:0-10420 GCA_964582975.1 uncultured Thermotogae bacterium
TCTCTACGACGGGAACGCACAGCTTCACCCCGTGGTCAATCTTTCGGACATGCTAGTGGAGACTCGGCAAATTCTCCGGAGGGCCTCCGCTAAAGTCTTCATCAGCCTCTATTGGGGAGCTACTGACGCTATCGCTCACAAGCACGGGCCGTGGACCGAGGAGTTTGTCGCTGAACTCCGCGCGGTTGATGCTGCCATCTCGCGCGAGCTGGAGGGCAAGACAGAGGAGGCGGTGTTCATCATCTCCTCGGATCATGGATTCGTGCAGATGGCAAAGTCCGATTACCGACAGGTTTCGGATGAGCCGGAGCTTACGCGCAGTCTCCTCCTGCCTCCGGTGGGAGAGCCGCGCGCGTCCTACTTGTTCGTCCGAGAGGGGAGGAAACTGGCGGTGATCGACGCTATTGAGGACCGTTTCGGAGGCGATCTTGTTTGCCTCGACGCGGGTCCGGCACTGGAGGCGGGGCTGTTGGGCCGAGGAGCAATGAAGCCCGAGGTTATTGACCGAGTCGGCGATCTGCTTGTCGTTTCCACCGGCAGGGCGGCGATCCATCACCCGTATAAGGATGCAGCAATGTTAAAAGGGATGCACGGTGGGCTGACAGCCCACGAGATGCTTGTTCCGTTCATCGTCAGCAAGTTTTAGAAAAAGGAGGCGCAATGGTCATCATCGGTAAAAGCTGTGCCGTGGAATCGGTCGATTTGCACAACGGTGAGACGGTCTTTCATGCAACCAAGCAAGTGCTGATCGGGCCAAAGCAAGGGGCGAGCAATTTTGTCATGCGTCTGTTCACCTTGGGGGAGGGAGGTTGCAGCCCCTATCACACGCACCCTTGGGAGCATGAAGTGTTCATTCTTTCTGGAAGTGGGACGGTCAAGTCCGCTCACGGCAGCGCGCCGGTGAGCGCGCGGGACTTCGTTTACGTGCCTCCGAACGACGAGCATCAGTTTCTAAATGCCGGCTCGGAGCCGTTCGAATTCTTGTGCCTTGTCCCCGCAAGCGGCGAGGGAGAGGGTGGCTGAAAGGGCCCTCGTCTGCATGAGCGGTGGTGTGGACAGCACCGTTGCCGCACTCCTGTTAGCAAGAGAGGGTTACGAGATCGAGGGTATCACCTTTTGGTTCTGGTCGTTTCCCGATGCACCCAATTACGAGGGGAAAACGAAATGCTGTTCGCTCGACGCCGCGGCACTCGCAGCCAAAGAACTGGGAATCCCTCATCGCACGGTCGATGCCAGTGAGCTGTTCTACGACCGCGTGCTTCGAGATTTTATCGAGTGCTATCGCCGCGGGGAGACCCCCAACCCGTGTGGTCGCTGCAACCGGTATCTGCGTTTTGAGCTTGCTTTTCAGCGCGCGCGAGAAGATGGGTTCGACCGAGTAGCAACCGGCCACCACGTACAAATCATTGGTGATGAAGGTGGATACCTTCGTCTTTATCGAGGAAAAGACCCAAACAAGGATCAGTCCTACTTTCTCTACGGATTGAAGCAAGAAGATCTGGAGCGGTTGGCCTTTCCGGTTGGGGGGCTGACAAAGGACGAGGTCTTCGCCATCGCCCGCGAGCACGGCCTACACGCGGCTTCCCTCCCCGAGAGCCAGGACCTCTGCTTCATGCAGGAAGGTCGCTTCGACTTTCTGTTTGCCCCACAGGATTTCACCCCCGGTCCGATCCTCGATCGGGCCGGACACGTTCTTGGCAAACACGACGGCCTTCCACGCTACACCATCGGCCAGCGACGCGGACTAGGGATCGCCTCGGATCGGCCGCTCTTTGTCGTGGCGATCGATCGGGAGAAAAACGCCGTGACCGTCGGCGAAGAGGCTGACCTCTATGCAGCCGGTCTGGTAGCCGGGGACGTGAACTTCGTCTCTGGTGAGCCACCGTCAGAAGGGATACAGATTTCGGCCAAGATTCGCTACCGATCGCCCAGTTCAGTCGCCTTCTTTCATCCGATGACCAACGAACGGTTTTCCATCACTTTTGAGAAGCCACAGCGTGCGATTACTCCTGGCCAAATCGTCGCCCTGTACGACGGCGACCAGCTTCTAGGCGGCGGGACGATCGAGCGGAGCATCCGTACTACTAATGACCTAAAGCAGAGGTGAGGTATAATGGGATCATTCGGAGGGGTGGGCGAGCGGACGAAACCACCGGTCTTGAAAACCGGCGAGCCTGAGGGCTCCGCGGGTTCGAATCCCGCCCCCTCCGCCAGCTGGTGACCCAGTTGGTTGACTGTCTCCTTTCTCAAAGCTAGAATGGTCATGACCGGAGGGGTAGTCAAGCGGTCCAAGACAACGGTTTGCTAAACCGTCGACGGGTTCATAGCTCGTCCGCGGGTTCAAATCCCGCCCCCTCCGCCAAGAAGATGCGCCCGTAGCTCAGTGGATCAGAGCGTCGCACTCCGGATGCGAAGGTCGGAGGTTCGAATCCTCTCGGGCGTACTGTTAGTCTCGACTCCGAGCGAGAACGAAAGGAGCAAGGACGATGGAAGACAAGACAGTACGCAGAACCACAGACACCCAACAGGTTGTCTCCCTCCTCAAGCGCACGCCGATCTTCGCCCAGGTGAATGAGGAGACCCTCGAGGCGATGCTCAAGTCAACTATAGAGAAGACCGTTCAAGCGGGGACGAAGATCGTCGAACAGGGCAAGGAGGGCATCGGATTCTACCTCATCCTCGACGGAAAGGCCGAAGTCGCGGCAGAAGGTAAGAAGCTGGCTGAACTGGAAGCCGGCAACTTCTTCGGTGAATTGTCCTGCATCGATGGCCAGCCGCGAACGGCCAACGTGGTGGCAACAACCGACACGACCTGTCTTGTCATTACCCAGTGGGCGATGAAAAGCATCATCGAGTCCTACCCGGGCGTGGCGCTCGGAATGCTGAAAGAGCTTGTCCGCCGGCTGCGTGCATCCAATTTGGCCCTCCACACCTCGTAGTCTCAGCGTGCACGAGGCATCTTGAGCACGCGCCTTGACCGGGATTGACGCTTGTCTCGGGTTGATAGTGGAGATTGTTGCCAAGCGTTGGACAGACTACCCGGTACTCTAGTAGGCTTGGATTAAACCCAGGCTTCAAGGGCGGAACGCCCGAACCACCCTCCGCCAGCGCTCCGCCCAGCACATAGACAAAATGCCAACACCTACATAGTGCACATGACGCAGCGGCGCGACAACCGGCGATGATCCCAATCTGGCAGCTTGTTAAATGCGGGGCGTGCATGTATCTCAATGATGCCACAGGAGCTGGGGGAAGCCCTCAAATCCTTTCGCCAAGCGACGGCGGCAGCGGTATGGTCAGATCGCCTAGGGTAGCGTACCTTGCATGCCTATGGTGTAAGTTGCAACTGATGGCGATTCGTCACAGCCCTGATGCACAACTAACCGATGAGGATCCTCAATTTCCTTCCAATCTACAGTGACCAGTATAATCGTGAATAACTGAAAGGATGAAGATGTTCGCAAAGAGACTTTGCGGCTTTGGGTCAGCTCTATTCTGTGTTGTCGGCCTCGCCGTTTTCTTTGCTTCTTGTGCGGGCTTCACAACGTATGGCCCAAAACGAGCAGGCGCATGTATTGTTGTCGCTTCTGCTACTTCAGAGCGAACGGCATATGTAGACTATGTATGTGATGGCATTGACGACCAAAAAGAAATCCAGTCAGCAATTGACAGCCTTCCACAGGGTCCCCCCATATACGGAGGGACAGTCACTCTAACCGAGGGGACCTACTTCATCTCGGCACCCATAACTCTGCGAGATGGCGTCACCATTCAAGGTCAAGGTATTCACTCCACGAAACTGCAGTTAGCCGATTTCGCAAACTGCAATGTGTTTGAATGGTCACCACCAACAACAGAGAACTTCGTTTCCCTCAGAGACATGCGAATTAACGGCAACAAAGACACCAACGCGATCGGAAGGGGATTATTCCTTGACAAGAGCAATGCCGGGTTGGCTATGGATCTGTTGGTCATCAGGGTTTGGTTCCACCGATTCCCACAAGAAGGAATCTATCACGATGGCGGCCAAAGTGCCCGGTACCAAAGCGTTTGGATAGAGGAATGTGATTCCGGTGGGATAAAACAGTTCTCCCCTCAATGCCACTTCACCGATTGCTACATTGCAGAAAACGAAGGTGACAGTGCGGTCTACTTGGGTGATCTCTACGGAGCAACTATGGAAGGCACTATCATCACAGACAACGCAAGTGTCGGCTTAGAGCTATTCTCAACAACAGAATCACACATCAGCGTAATCAGTAAGCGGAATGACTACGAAGGAATTCTCTTAAACGGAGATTCTGAAAGTGGGAATTGTGAAAAGAACTTGTTGCTTGCTAATTGCTTGAACAACAATAGGCGGGGCACCAACACGAGTGATGTAGTACTGGGGCCGTATACGTATAGCAATTCCTTATACGTTGAAGGGTATCCATCGATTCACATAAAGGGGTCTGACAACCGAATCTACGGAGCGGTCTCTCAAATCGACCATTTTGAATACGATTACAGAAACGCGATTAACGACGTCGGCCGTCAGAGTTGTGCTCCGACATCCTGCGGAAGATGGCAGAAGGCTGGCTATGAAGGGCTCATTGTCTGGGATACAAGCACCTCTCCGTGGAGTGCCTATCAGTACGTTGGTGGTACCTGGAGAAAGCTGTAGCAGGAAATCTCGTTCATCTATTCTCTCCTTTATCCAAGACCGCTTATCGATGGGAAAGGATACTGGCTCTAACCCCTTGTCAACGATCCCCCCGGTACGGTATCGGTGGCTTTCTTCTCGCTCCTCGTGTTGGCAGAGTGGCTGCTGATGGCGACGAGGGTTCAGCCAGGAGATGTTGCCCCGTGCGTTTCCCACGTCGTCAGAATCTCCTGATAGGCGGACAGGAAACTTGCGCGAAGGGTGTCATCTTTGATTCTCTTTGCCCTTTCGACTACCGATCGGTGGGCGAGCTCCAGATGCGGAAGGGCCTCGTCAACGCGAGCATTGGCCATCAGAGCAATGCAGTGCGTGAAATGAATTTCGTCTGCCTCAGGCACCGCCTGATCTCCGAGCAGATCGATCGCTTGAATCGATTGTTCTAACGCCTTGGCGGGGATTCCTTTCTGGATGCTCACCCGCGCCAACGCTGAGAGACTGCGCGCGGCGAGGCCATTCAATCCCAATTCTCGGCCCGATTTCACCGCTAATAGCAAATATGATTCGGCTGCCTCTGTTTTGCCGATGCACAGGTGGGTCGAGCCCAGATTGAAGTTGCACAGCGTCTCGCCTCTTCGGTTGCCGATCTTTGTGTACAGCGTCAACGCTTGGGTGCAACAGTTGACGGCTTTCTTCAACTGCGCGCATTCACCGTGTATACCAAGAGTCAGCTCGGGGTGGCCGCCGACTCCCAGCGCCTCGTAAGCGATTCCGAGGTTGCAGTAGCTGGCGGCACAACCATCGTCATCCTCCAGGTTTTTGTAGATGGCCAACGCCTGTTCGTGACAGCTCAGACCTTCTGCGAACGCTCCCAACGCGCTGTACGAATTGCCGAGGTTGGTCAAGCACTTGGCCAACCCGATGCGGTTTCCGATGTCGTGGAACAGCTGTTGGGCGTGCTTGGTGTATTCGATCACCTGCTCGTAGTGGCCCAGAACGTAGTGGAGGGCACCAAGATTGCCCAATATGTCCGCCTCCCCTTTCTTGTTGTCGAGTCGGTGATAGATGGCGCGTGCCCCGAGGAAGTGTTCCATCGCCTGGGAGAATTCGCCCAAGCGTGCACTGATTATGCCAAGGGCTTTCAAGCTCGTTGCTTGTCCATCGGGCTCATTGGCACTGCGGAAAAGGGTCAGTGCCTTCTCAACGTGAATGCGCGCTTTCTGGAACTCGCCCTGGCCTTCGAGGGCATTTCCGATGTTCATGAGCGCGCGTGCCTTGCCAGGGGCATCGCTTGATTCCCTCATGATCGCCAGGGCGTCCTCTGCCTTTTCCAGTCCCGCACTAAACTGTCCTCCGCGGTTGTGGAAGTCCGACCAAAGGAGAAGAACCTCAGCTTTCTTCGAGGCAGTAGCAAGGCTCTCGGCTGTTGACAGAAGTGCATCCAGGTCACTGCGTTCCTCGTCCACACGACCAAGAAGCGCGTAGACCTTCACCCTGCCTTGAAGGACCTCGAAACGCATTTCTTTCTGGATGTTCTTGTCCAGATGTTCGATCAATTCGAGCGCCCGCGAGAAATAGGTCACGGCCTCAGCGGTAGCGTATTGAGCGGAGGCTTGCTGGCCAGCAAGTTGGCAATAGCGGCACTCGTGCTTCGTATTCCCAGCTCGGTTCCAGTGGAAAACCAATAGAGGATAATAGGGGCGCAGGTTCTCAGCGTACGATTGCTCATACCAACCGGCTACCTTGTGGTGCAACTCTCGACGCTGCCCAAAAAGGAGGGTGTCATAGGCAACCTGTTGAGTGACTACATGCTTGAACACGTAGCTTGGCTCAGGGTCCTTTGTCTCCAGAAGGGTCAGGCTACGTTGGGACGAATTATCGAGGTGACTCTGCAGAGCGTTCTCCACAATCTGCTTGGGATAGACGTCGTGAAGCGTTCGAAGGAGAAACCCGCGCCCAATCACGGCCGCCACCTTTAATGTGAGCTGCTCCTCCGCTGAAAGGCGATCCAAGCGAGAGAGCACCACTCCTTCCAGAGTATCGGGCACGCTTTCCCGAAGCGCTTCCGAGTCGCCGACCAGCGTGCAGTTGTCGCCTTCCACCACAATCAACCCCTTATCGCGGAGGGCGCAAACAAGCTCCGCCGCATAGAAGGGATTGCCACCGGCGCGCTCTGCGATGAAGTCGGCAACCTCTGCTGGGAATGCTGATGGCCTCAACCCAAGCTGAGCGGCAGCGAGGGCAACGGTCTCCTCGAGGGGCATGGACTCAAGGCGAAGTTTTTCTGCACCCTCCTGCTTCGACAAAGCAGCGTATTGAGGTGGAATGGGTTCTTCCAAGGGGCGAAGGGTTAGCACCAGGAGCAGCGGCTGTTTAACCAGCGCACGGGCCACCGAAGCTACGAGCTCCCACGAAAGGGAATCCAACCAGTGGACATCCTCTACGATTATGACCAGAGGCCCAATGGCCGCTCTTTGCTGCAAGAGCTCTCCGACCAAGGCGGCCAGGCTTTCTTGCCGCAGTCTGGGATCGTAGCTACGCGTCAGATTGGTCTCAGGGAAATCCAAGCCAAGGATGTCATTCAGCAAGGGGACGCGATCTCCATAGGCCATATTCAGAGCCGTGATCTGTTCGTGTACTCGGCTCTGCTGCTCCGAGGGGTCCATTCCATCATCTAGATTGAAGAAGGAAAGCATGATCTCACGCCAGGCCCGATATGGAGTGTGCTGTTCAACGCTATCCCCGGCTCCGAGCAGCCAGGCGATCCCACCTTCACGTGCCAGCCGACACAGCTCGTTGACCAGCCGGCTCTTTCCAATTCCGGCCTCGCCTTCCAGCAGGAGAAGGCGCGAAGACCAGGTTTGCGCCTGTTGCAAACTGCGCTCTAGGATCTTCAGCTCGGTGCGGCGGCCGATTAAATCGCCTTCATCGCGAATCGCGCGCTTGCGTCCGCGCGCCGTGGGCCGATAGATAACCTGCGGCTGACTGATGCCTTTGAGCGTTACCGCCGGCAGTGTGTCAAATGCAAAGCGGCTTCTTGCCGATTTGTAGACGTGTTCGCTGCACCGGATCTCGCCAACTGGCGCTGCCTCCATCAAACGAGCGGCCAGGTTGACGGCTTCGCCCAACGCGCCGTACGTTCGGCGGGCCTGGCCGCCGTAGGCCCCCACACGCGCCCTGCCTTGGCTGACGCCAATCTGCATACCGATGATGAAATCAAGTTCCGAGGGTGGCTGCCTCAGATCAATCGCCGCTGCTACCGCCCGCTCGCAGTCGTCCTCGTGAGCACCTAACGCCCCGAAAATGGCGTACAGGTGGCTTCCCTTGTCTCCTGTAGTCACCAGGAAAACATAGCCCCCGTATCGACCTACCACCCTCTGAACCCAGCCCGTAAACGCGTCAAGCTTCACCCCAGCTGCGTCATCGCGATCGTAGTTCAGTCCACCAAAACGCAAGAACAGTGCGACAACCGGGCGAAGCTCTGCGAGGAACTCACCGTATCCACTCACTACGCGATCGTACACCGGCGGCAACAGGTAGGGTCGCAGCAGCTGTGGAGTCAGATCACTATCAAAGAGAGCGGGCCACGGCATTGGTAGCACGGGCTCCTTGAGTTCCCCAACGACCCCAAATCGCCCTCGCCACTCGTCTATTGTCAGCTGGCTGCCCGCTCTCCTGGCCACTTCCGGTGCGGCGATGACCTCGGCCCGACCGGCGAGGTGTTCTGCCTCCGCCAGGCGGTCAAGTGTCACTCCTGCCAGTAGATCCAAGAGCTGAACTTGCGGATTGCCAACCAGAAAGCGTCGAACTGGACCAGAAGCTACCGCTGCCTTCATTGCCAGCGATACCGTCCCTCCTTTCGACGTTGGTACCATCTGTAATTTCTCTATGGACCTTTGCATCTGTAGTGCACAGGCCAGCGCGCGCAACCCTGGATCGCTGTTGAAGCAGCTGACGAGAGCATCACCGATGAAGCAGACCACGCTTCCCCCAAAGTCGTGAACCTGAGAGACCAATTCGCTATAGACCGTGTTTAGGAGGCGCGTCAGTTCTTCAGCGCCGCGTCGGGGTCCGAGGCTCGACACCAAGGCCTCCGTCAACGGAGTGAAGCCGGCAATGTCGGCAAAAAGAACCGAAGCCGTTTGACGGTCCGGCAGGGAATCCCCCGCAGCCAGGGCCTGCCGGCGGTCCATCGGCACGTAGGTACTGAGTAATTCAACAGGCATTAAAATTCTCCCAAAGCCCGAAGGGGCACAAGCCAACTCCGTGAGCCCTGCTTTGCTCCAATGCTACTAAGAAGCTTAAGAAAACTGGGATCAAGCGTTTCGCCTGCTCGCCGGTCTCGATCCGACCTCATCAATGCCATAAATTCAGAATACTTGCTGACCGTACCAGCCACAAATGGTCTGCATCAACCCGGGAGGCAGGAACGATCTTCGACCTTCCCCTCTTAAATCGGTCAAAGTGCAGCGTTCGGATGCAACTAGTTTCGGAATAGGAGCTCAGAAGTAGCCCTATCAAGGGTACTTCTAGGCTACAAGTTCCTTCTCTGAGCCTGCTGTTATTTTGCGGACATCCTCTGTATAATGATCCACATTCTCAAAAGTTGTGGCAGGAGGTCGTTGATTGACAGTCGCGCCTTTGGAGCTTGCCTCTCTTTTCCTAACCGTGGCAGCAATCCTCCTAGTTGCGTTCGCAGTCTGGTTTTCTCGGCGGTTGTATAAAAAGCTGGAGGACTACGCTGATTCCATGCGTGACCACATGATTCGCGTCGATGGAATCGTTCGCACTATGAAAGACGAAGTTTCTGGCATTGTCAATGACGCGGTTGAGCACTGGGCCAACCTTTCCGGTGTCGCCCCAGCTGCACAAGCGGATCCAACTGCCCAGCTTGGCGACTCCATAGCCAGTCTTGAAGAGAAGATCGCGTCCCTTAAGGATGGGGTAGATCCCGCTTTGAAGACTTCGGTATCAGAATCGCTCGAAAAGGTCCGCGTACTGCAAAGAGAAATCGCTAAAGACAGGCAGTCCACGCTCGAAGCGCTCAAGGAAATACAGCGGCGGGCTATATTTCCGAACTTTCCCCGCAATCGCGTCCCTGCCCCAAAGCACCCTGCCACTGGCAAAGGGGAGCACATTGTTCTGGACCATCAAGGAAGGATTCGCAACTCGGGGTTTCTGAGTCTTCACGTCCCCTACGAAGTCCCTCGTGTGGAAGCCGTATTTTCTTTTGCCGCTAAGTTTCGCGCAGCCCCGCGCCCAACGGTCAAAGTGGTAACCACGCCCCCGCAAACAACCCCAAGAGCTATTGAGCACACTGTCGGTGCTACCTCAAAGACTATGCGCGTGACTCTGCGAAAAAAAGACCGCGACGTGCTTCCTGCGGGCACGTATCTGATTGAGTACCACGTCCACAACCCCGAATTACATTCAGACGAATTCACCACTTAAACTCTCAAATGCATCTTCCACAACCCAGAAATGCGGAGATTCGGCGGCACGAAAAAGCGGGGCCTTTGCTAAGCGATGATCGTTCTCCTTTACGCATGCGCAGTGGGGGGTTGGGCTACAGAAGATACGCAAGTCCTAGTGAGAGGTAGGAGTCCCATTCTCTCAGACCCAGCACCGGGAAGAAGAACACTCCCTCACCGATTACGTAGACGCTTTGGCTGAGCCTGAAGCGTGCTCCCGCAAGGCCACCTAGCATCAGCGACGTTTGTGGTCCTTGTTAGAGTCCACACATGTGGTGTAACGAGGTGTCGATGAGTGAAGAGGTTG
>CAZOUO010000083.1:0-10270 GCA_964582975.1 uncultured Thermotogae bacterium
CCCTCGGCCTTATTCCCAGCACCAGCGATGAGGACGGCAACATATGGTTTGAGGAAAGTTACGTTTCCTTCAGCGAAGCGACAGATCCTCCTTCGAATCTTCCCCCCGTTGCGAAAATGCGTGCACCGTTCAAAATCGAGGTGAACGACAAGACAACGTTCAGGGCGACCGGTTCTTACGACCCCGACGGCGAGATCGTGCTCTATTGCTGGGATTTCGGCGATGGAACGACTGAAACAGCAGTTACGAACACCACTCGCCATAGTTACGAGGAGCCCGGCTACTACAAAGTCATGTTGACCGTTATCGATAACCGCGGTGCAAGCAAGACCGTCAGTATCACGCGACGTGTGGCCTTCCGAAAGGGCTGCTCTACGTGTGGTTCCTAGGTACGTTCGCCCACTCCCGCTGGAGGCAATAGCCTTCTTAAGGTTCACGGCATTCTCAAAGATCCTCGAGCAGTCCGGCGACTACTTCTTCGGGAAGTCCGTCGATAAGCCGCTTTGCCCTCTCTTTGACAGCGCTCATTTGGCAAAGCTCCTTTCGAGTTTCATTATAGCAAAAAGGAGACGCAGGGAAGCATTGGGGTGGCTACCCGAGACGCGCTACAGGGAAAAAAGCTATTACGTCACCGGAGTTGACCAAGGCCGATCCACGAAAGTGCCCGCACAAACTCACTTCGCATCGGGGCAGTCAATGAGGTATCCTCGAAATGATGACAGCGTAAAAGAGAAAGGAGTCATTGGCAGTGGATGCATTCTCGAAATTTCTGATTCGGCATCCCGACGTGGGGCGGCGGGTGTTAGCGCTGAACCAAGACGGGCAGGAGTTGCTTGACGCCGGCCGGACCAAGCAGGCGGAACGTCGGTTCAGCGAGGCGGTAAGACTCTGCGAATGTGCAGTACCTGCTCTCAATAACCTTGCGCTTTGCGCCTATCTTCGAGGAAATCTGCGCCGCGCCGTTCAAACGGCACAACGAGTCCTCGAGTATCACCCCGAGAACATCTTCGCCCACTGCACGCTCGCGGAGAGCCACATGAAATTGGGACAGACAGAGAAAGCTCAATTTCATATGGATAGGGCACTCGCGCTACTTGAGGACCCCGCTTCCCTCGCCCCGCTGGAGAAACTGAACAAGGTCATCGAGGCGTTGGCCGCTCTGGAGCAAGACGACACGATCTGCTCCCTGTACCAAGCAATCCGGGATGAAGAAGACATCGAAGTGATTCTAGATGCGATCAGTTGGTTTTACATCGGGGTGGCCGCGGCCAACCTCGGCAATCTTAGGATAGCGCGCGCCATTTGGCAGCGCTCAGGCGAAGAAGATCCGCTGGTGAAACCCGCCACGCTTTATTCCACCGCAGCCCGGTTGATTGAAGAAGGGAAGGCCCCGTCGGTTCACTTCTGCTATGCAGTCGAAACAAAAAATGACCCCGATCAATTGGACCCAGCGCACCCTCCAGACAAACTGAAACCGGCGGTGATCGAAGCGATCTGGGAAGGCAAGGAGGACGTGCGCCGTGCCATGGTTGAGCTGTTGGCACAATGGGAGGACCCTTGGGCGGAGGACTTCTTGCGTCTGCTCCTCACCCAGCCAGGGCTACCCGACGATCTCAAGACGCAAGCCGCGGCCGCCTTGATCGATCGGGGCGTTCTTGCGGAGGGTGATGAGATCAAGATGCACCTTGGCGGCCAGCACCGCACGGTTGTGATGCAGCGCAGGGAGATCCCCAATGAACCCCCGCCTGAGGCGGTGGAGCAATTCGAGCAAGGAGTGAAACACAAGGAGAGAGGGGATCTTGCCCGAGCCGAGAAGGCGTACCGCAGAGCATTGGAACTTGCCCCCTACCTTGCGCCGGCCATGGTGAACCTGGCGAACATCTGCCGGATGACTGAGCGCCTCGACGAAGCAGAACAATTGCTGAAGAGAGCAATCGACTTTGATGAGAGTTCGACTGCGCTTCTCAACCTCGCTTCGTTGTCGATGCAGCGAAACGACTACGAGGGGGCGGCTGCGACACTGGCTAGGATTTCTCCCGACAATCTCGATGAAGAAGGTCTCTTCCTCTTCTACCGCATTCAAGGGTACCTTCATCTTGATCGAGGGGATTTCACCTCCGCCAAGTCGGCCTTCCAACGGCTGATCGAGCTCGATCCGAACAGTGAGGAGGCGACAAAGCTTCTCGTCCGGGCAGAGAATATGGGGAAATGGCAGGCCAGATGGCAGGTCTATTGGGAAAAGCGACGAAGGCGCTATCGCAGTCAGCCGGTCGATTCCAACATGCCGCTCGTGACGGCATTGCTCACGCTGACCAAGGAGAATCTGACGGGGATGGCCCGCTGGCACCACATTCCGTCTGTAACAGCTTTGCGGAAAAAGGAACTAGCAGAGCGGATCGCCTCGGTTTTGAAAGAGAATGTTGCTGAGGCCTGGACGAGGCTTTCTCCCGAGGCCAAGCGCGCCCTGCGTTGGTTAGTAGTCAACACAGGAGGAAAAGCGGAGCTTGCCGCCCTCACGGAGCGATTCGGAAGCATAGGCGAAGACAGCATCGACTGGTACTACGCAGAACCAGAATCCGTGGTGGGCGAACTTCAGCTCGCCGGGTTCGTGTTCCTCGGAGCGGACGAGCACGGAGAGACCGTCGGCCTGATCCCGGTGGAACTCGCGGAGCTATTGCCGCTCCAGAGATAGAACCCAATCTCGAGCGAGCGAATGATTGGACGAGTTCCAAAGCAACGGCGGCCGCGCGTGAGGAAAAAGCGAAGAAATTTGGTGTTGCGTATCTCGAATTTCTGCAAGGATGTTCTTGAAAGAGTATTGGTAGTTGGGAAGCGGTAGCTTTCGCTCAAGCACAGTAACAGAATTCTGCCGACGGCATCTTGCCCCGGTTGATCCTACCTGAAAGGAGAGGACTTGCCCCGCAAAGATGGAAACGTACCGAAGATGCCAAACGTTCTCTGGCTTACGAAAGACGGATACCTTGATTTAAGTAAGTTTCCGATTGACTCCGTGCTCACGCAGGCTGTCAGCGATAACGAAGAACAATTCCGCTCGGCTTGTCGTGTGCTCGCTTCAATGGTGTCTGCGGGAAGAACGGAAGCCGGGGTCTTCCTGTATGGCCTGCTGAGATTCTGTGGAGACAACAGGGTCAAGAAGGAATCGGTGGTCGAAGCTCTCGGAACCGTGTTGACGCGTCAATCCGCGGACTTGCTGTTTGAGGAGCTTAGGAGAACGGAGAGTTCAAACTCGACGAGAAGCTATATCAACGCGGTACTGAAGGCACTCCGAAGAATGCCTTTAGAACTAGTCCGGGATGGATTCGAAGCGCTTCTGTGTGATTCCAAGTGGTCATACAAGATGAAGCGAAAGTTCGAAGGCATTCTTGCGAAAATGGAATACAGGGGCTGGGCGTGAACCCCCCCGCTGGAAAACCGATTCAGAATGGGCATACACTATTCATAGGGGGTTATGATGGAACACAACAACAGGATGTGCTACCCAGGGGGGGCGATTAGGGTGGCCAAAGCGGGTGAGAAAGAGTGGATGTTCGAGTACCCGAGGCTGAGCTGGGAAGTGATGGAAGAGTTCGACGAAGCGATCGAACACTGGCGGATCGGGGATTTTACGTTTGCTGAGGGAGTGTATCGTCAGATGATCGATGACTATCCCGAGTTCATCGATGCTCATCACCATCTCGCTCTATTGCTCGACCGCACCGGGAGAGAAGAGGAAGCATTCCGGACATGGCAGGATGCTGTGGCCATGGGGCTGGATTGTCTGCCGAAGGAATTTGAGATGGGGCGGGATCTCCTCCCTTGGCCGATTCTTGAGAATCGACCTTTCCTACGAGCATATCACAGTTTGGGGTTGGAGTTCTTGGAGCGAGGAGAGATTGAGAAGGCCCTCGGCATCTTCAGCAACATCTTGGCCATGAACCCGGGCGACAACCAAGGAGCACGGGCGCTTGTCATAGACTGCGATTTCCGGCTGAATCGCCCGCGCGATGTGTTGGCTCTCTGTGAACGGTATCCTGACGATGGGATGGAGCAAGTAGTGTACGGACGTGTACTGGCATTGTATCAGCTTGGGCGCAAGGCCAAAGCCGAGAAAGCGCTGAGCGAAGCGATGGAGTTCCTGCCATTAGTCGCTCAAGAATTGGTCAAGGCCCGACACCGAAAGCCCAAGGATCTACATCCGCACTACGTCACACATGGCGGTGCAGACCAAGCCTATTACTACTGGATTGAGCAAGGATCGCATTGGAAGAATACGCTGGGAGCGCTTGAGTTTGTGAGGGAGCGTCTTAACAAGCAGTAGCTGACTGCGTAACCTGTGCCTGCACCCGACCCACGCCCTTGTAGCGTGGGGTCGGTTGGCCCTTCGTTTTTGATGGGAGTGGTGGTAAGGCAAGACGCGCAATGCAAGATCCACTGCATTCATAAGAGCACGACCTAAGAGACCCGCTTGATGGAGTCTTTGTAGACCTCGCTTGGGTGCCTAATGCACAGAACGTAGAGGATTTCCTTTTCACAGGTGTAGATGATGCGATAGTTGCCCGCGCGATAAGATCGCATTCCTTCGAGTTTCCCCCGCAATCTTTTTCCTTTCCGTGGATGCTGCGCCAGTTCTCGGATGACCCGCTTGATACGGGACCGCCACGAAGGTGGGATGCGGTTAATCTCCTTTTTGTCTTGAGGATGATAGCGAACCTCAAGCATTCGAAAAGACGTCGCTCTCCGGAAGGGATTGGCCTGCTCTCACGTCTTCGCGTCTTTGGCTGAGTGTTTCTACCAACCCCGGAATCTCGTACAGCTCGAGTGTCTCCAAGAGGTCTTCATAATCCTCGATGCTCAACAACACCACTTCTGGTTTGCCATTGCGCGTGAAGACGAACCGATCGAGATTCTCCTTTGCCTCCTTTGCGAGGCGCAAGAGCTCTTTCCTTCCGTCTGTGATGGGGATCACCTTCGTTGCCATGATGCTCTCCTTTGCCAGATGAGCAGAATAATGTGCATTATACCAACCGGTTGGTTTGCGATCAATTACATAAATGGCTGAGCGCCGCAAGATAGCAACCAGGGCGCAAGAAATAGGTTTTGCGTCTACGGAATTATACCGAGCCGCCCGACGGTCTGGCCCCCAAGGTTCCCCCAGAACTACTGCTGCCGCGATCCACTTAGCTTTCACGGTGATCAGCCTCTTTCAGCATATATGTTTCGGTATTGACTGACAAGACCATGAAAGCTAGAATGAAGATGATAGATACCTTCACAAAAGGGATTACATATGGCCGAGAAAGAGATTTTTGACAAGCTATCGAACTACACTCCACAGAAGAAGATGCTGGAGAAGCCAGTCGAGCGATGATCAAGCTGTCCGAGAAAAGGGACCGATCGATCAACTCCTCGGTCCTAGAAGCGATCATGGAATATCTGAAGCGAAAGGAGGTTAAGGAAATATGAACACTAGATGCTTAGAAGCGCTAGCGAAACTAACTATCGTCCTGATTCTGTTCATAGGCGTGTGCGCCACAGGTTCTGAGCTTGAAGAGCAATGGAATAGAAGCGTCCCTGAAGTCTGCTGGTCTCTCTCGGTCTCGGATGACGGGACTGTAGTCGCCCTTGAAGTGGATGGTTCGGAAACTGTCCTCGGAGTTTACTCAGTGAACGGAGCTGTCATCAAGCGTTGGGCTCCTCCGAGCGGGAAGCAGTTCGAGTACTCTGCGATTGATGGTGCATACGTAGTGGCTCAGTACGGATATGGTGCCGTGGTGCTTTTCGGGGATGAAGGGCGTGAACAACTGTGGGCGAAATCTGCCGAGGATATGTGGTCAACGTCAGTTTCGCTCAGCGCGGCAAGTGGCCGCGTGGCTTTCGCAAACCGCCCCATGCCCGAGAGTTCTACCGTGTGGTTCTACACTGTTGCAGGAGAGATGGTTTGGAAGAATACGGTCCCTTCCTTTGTTACAGATACCTGCATCTCTGCTTCAGGGGACGTCGTCGTCGCAGGGGAGAAGTACGGACCGATGTATGATGAGGGTGTACACGCTGTATACCTATTCTCACCATCAGGAACTGAGATGTGGCGTGTTGAGACCAAATCGCCGGTCATCGACGTTCGCGTATCTCCGCAGGCAAAGTATGTGGTCGCAGGGCTCGACAACGGTGGAATGCTTCTTCTTGACAAGACAGGGCAGATCGAGCTGAGCAGAGATGACATCGGTGGATGGGTTGACATAGCCGCTGGCGCTCATCGGATTGTTGCTTCAAGCTTATCCAGAGGAATCACTTGCCTCGATTTTTCGGATGACATCCTATGGCGTGGCCCTGATAATACCTACTTTCTTGGAGATCAGGGCAATCTCTTTATCTCCGAGGACGGATCTATCACGGCAACTCTGTACTCTGCAGGGATTGACCCTGATAACGCAGTGTACATATTCAATTCAATGGGAGAAGTTATCTACAAACAGATGGACAGCAGTACTACACCACGAGTCGCGGTCTCACCAAACGGGGGTTATGTATCCGTTGCGTTTGGGGGACGCCTGCGGTTGTTCAAAGCGACCCAGTAGAAATGGATCGCGGCAAGTTCTGTCTGCGAAAGAGGAGGGTTGGAGCTGCCCTTGACACTTTGCAGCATGGCCAGGTTGTGCAATTGGCTAGGAATGTCTAGGATCTTCAAGAACACATCCAAATCGCCAAGGCCGATCATGAAAAATGGCCCATCCAGCGCCAGATCGACGCCACAGACAGGCAGATCGACCAACTCGTCTACGAACTCTACGGCCTGACCGATGAGGAAATCCGCATCGTCGAGGAGGCAACAAAGTGAGTGTCGTATTCACAGATGATCAGATTCGAGCTCTGATTCGAGAGCCGAAGCCTCTTCCGCGCGATTACAGGACTAGCCTAGGGCTCCGCCAGAAGCGTGGCCACCGCGAACGAGACTTGACCATTCAGGGAACGGAAGGGCATGACTTTCACATCACTCTGCGGCAAAGCTCGATCGATCCGTTAAACTTTTCGGTCATCCTTGGGGTGACTGTCCCTGGTACAAACCGCATCTTTCGGCTTCGACGGTACAACAGCAAGACGCATTCGCATTCCAATCGTCTAGAGCGGTCGGAAATGTTCTACAGCTTCCACATTCACCAAGCGACAGAACGATATCAAGAAGCAGGCTGTGACGAGGAGACCTACGCTGAACCAACAGACCGGTTCGCTGATCTTCATGGTGCGATCAACTGCATGTTTAAGGACTGTGGGTTTATACTACCTGAAGGAGAGCAGCTTGTTCTGTTCGAGGAGAGTTAAGCATGGTGATTGGTGATATCGAGAGGGATTTCCGAGAGAAGGTCTGTGAGAGTGTGTCTCTCCGCCCTGAAGGCGTCGACCGGTATCGCGTCTTCACGCCCTTCGTATTCGACGATGGTGATCACCTCGCGATAGTGCTCAAACGGGAGCAGGACGCTTGGATCTTGTCCGACGAAGGCCACACGTTCATGCGTCTGACGTATTCCATCCCTGAGGGCGATCTCCAACGAGGGACGCGCCAGAAAATAATTGCCGACGCTCTGTCCGCTTTCCGTGTTCAGGACCGCGAAGGAGAGCTTTTGATACCGATCGGGGACGGCGAGTATGGACATGCACTCTACTCTTTTATTCAGGCGGTCTTGAAAATCAGTGATGTTACGTTCCTTACTCGGGAGCGTGTTCGGTCAACGTTCATGGAGGATTTCCGCTCCTTCATGGTCGAAACGGTCCGTGAGGAGCGGCGAGAGTTTGATTGGCACCATCCCCAACATGACCCGCAAGGCATATATGTTGCGGACTGCCGCGTGAATGGTACGAAGCGCCCACTATTCGTTTTCGCTCTGCCCGGTGACTCCAAGACGATGGTCGCGACGATCTCAATCCTTCAGTACGAGAAATGGGGATTGCCCTTCCGGTCGCTTGGAATCTTCGAAGACCAGGAACAGATTGGACGTAAGGTCTTGGCACGTTTTACTGACGTTTGTGAAAGGCAGTTCTCAAGTTTGACTGCGAACAGAGAACGGCTGTCGCGGTTCCTTGTCGAAGCTATGGAAACCTAGGTCGAGCCCGATCTGGCAGGTACAAGAATCTACTGGATTGGCAGAAGAAGATACCCGAGAAAGTGATCTAACAAGTCGAACTCCTTGGCGAAGAATGGGCAGGATAGGGAGGTGGAATGTTCCAAATGTTGTTAACGCAGGCGCATCACAAGCTGAATTGTGACTAGGAGCTGTTTGAGAAGGCATAGAGATATGTTCGGGAGTACTACTTAGGATTCTCAAGGTGGTCGATTCATGCTGAGACAGCTCTACGGACCAAAGCAGCTGTCACAAGTCATTCGCCCACGCGACGTCAAGCGATGGAACCTGTGGGAGCATGACGGTGAGCGGGATGATAAGCTCTGTGAACTTGTCGACAGGATGCGCGACGCGTCATACGAGATCTCGCCTCTCAAGGTTCGCGAGATTGGCGGGAATTCCGTGTGCGAGCCCAGTTGCCCAGAGGACTACGTTGCGCTGCGCGTTGTAGACCACTACTTGCGGCGCATCTACAAGGTTCGTCAGAGCGATCGCTCCCGGATCGTGCGAGAACTTAAGGTAATCCTCGAGGATTCCAGCGATCTAGAGCTTCACAAGCTCGATATCCGATCGTTCTACGAGAGCATCAAGTGCGATGAACTCATCGAGCAGATACGGACCGACATGATCTTGGGGTTCAGAGGAATTCGTGTTCTAGAAACCCTGTTTGAGCGCGCCAGGGACGCAGGTATCGTCGGGCTGCCACGAGGAATCGGAGTCTGCGCCACACTTGCTGAGCTATTTGGCCGTCGCATCGACCGGTATGTCAGCAACATGGAGGGGGTGTACTACGCAGCGAGGTACGTGGACGACATCATTATCGTAGCAGAGCGCAGACTTTGGGGTCAAGTCTTCATTCTTGGTGTTTTTCCCGCCTCAGCAGTGCGGTTTGTGGAACACTTCCGCCCCACGAAGTCAGCCACCTCTTTGAGCCTATACTTATGAACGTGAACTGCGTGGTAAATCTGCTCGTTGAAGACGAGATCCCGACGGGTTGACCCAACTACTTGAACAGCTTCCTTAACAGCCGTCCTGTTGTCTTTCCCGCCACCCGGCGTCCTATCCGCTTGCCAACCTTGCCTTTCTTCACTGCGGAAACATCGTTCCACAGGCGAAGAAACTTGTAAATGCTCGATTTGGTGGACATCAAATCATCATCTCCCTATGGATTATATTACCCCCTCCGCGCAGGAGGCGATGCAAGGCATTGAATCCCGGGGCCGCAACCCATAATTCCTCAAGGAGCAGCCTGAGATAAGGAGTGAGGCCCTCGAATTCCTCAAAGAGCGAGGATGTTGGGGCAAGATCCATTCACTTTCTTTTGTTGCCAAAGGATGCTGACGAAGGCATTCACGCAAACTCAGTCAGACTACACTTTAACAAGGCGCGAATCTTCGTTCCTCTGCTATTTGCATCAGTCCACGTTTGTATTTAAGATTGAGCGACATTTCCTTCTCAAACAAGGAGGTGATAAGAAATGTCCTTGGAAGAGAACAAGGCCCTGGTTCGCCGTTACATAGAGGAGGTCTACAACAAAGGGAATGTGGCGGCAATAGATGAGCTTCTTGCTCCTGATTTCGTCCACCACTTTCTTCCGCCTGGAATGGGGACTGACCGGGAAAGCTATAAACAATTTGCCACCATGCATCATGCGGCTTTCCCGGACTTCCATATAACGGTTGAAGATATGGTTGCCGAGGGGGATAAGGTTGTGTGCCGCTGGTCAGGCCGCGGAACACACAAAGGTGAGTTCATGCGTATCGCCCCTACCGGCAAACAGGTGACGGAGAGAGCGATGTGCCTCCACCGTGTCGAGGGAGGTAAAGTCGCAGAGAGCTGGGTCGAGTTGGATCAATTAGGGCTGATGCAACAGCTCGGCGTTGTGCCTCCCCCCGGACAGGGCGAAGGGTAGTCTCTATAGTCAGCCTTTCCATTGAGGCAGGTTAGGGCTAGCTCGGGGCTGGTATTGAACACATTGTCTATTCTCTGATTGCGCGTGCGCAACGCGCATCTCGCGCGGAAGGCAAAAGGGTATTCATCGGGTTGCAACACTAACGTGGCAAGGCAACTTCACCGTAGGGTAGGAGGCATACAAAAAAACTGGTTCCTCGCTGTTTCGTGTGGGTAACCTTTGGCGGCCTTTTTCTAACATCAGG
>CAZOUO010000084.1:0-10269 GCA_964582975.1 uncultured Thermotogae bacterium
AGCGGGCATCCTGGGACTGAGCCTACGTCCACGCGAGCACCGCTTGCCAGTTTACCCACACCAGATAGCGAAGAACCAACTTTAATCCGTTATCGCTTTTTGAAAGGCGGTCGCGAATTCATAAACCTTCAAGCTGGTTTCTCGCCCCTGCGGTCATTGCAGCGGGGCGGGCGCAGACTTCTTCTCAACGGCGAGGTAGATTTCATTGCCCGCAAGCGCGGACTCTGATACCGTCTACGCGGAGAGGAGGATGAAAAAAAACCGCAAGCTTCTCATTGTGGGATACTATGGATTTGGCAACCTCGGCGACGAGGCAATCAGGATCGCTTTGGACGATGCGTTGAAGGAAAACGGCGTTTCTCAGCGCGTCTTCCTCGGGGCAAAGCCGCAAGGAGAGCATGAAGTCAACCGCAACAACCCGTTCCATGTTTTCCGAGCGCTGCGTCGCTCATCAGCGCTGGTGTTCGGCGGCGGAGGGCTGTTACAAAACCGGACGAGCCAGCGATCGCTTTTCTATTACCTCTTCCTGATCGTTCTTGCCAGATTGGCCCGTCGGCCGGTTTTCCTTGTTGGGCAGGGAATCGGGCCGATTCGAGGGCAACCTGCAAGGATGGCAACACGCTTTGTCCTAAGGCACGCGTCGCACATTGGCTGCCGCGATCAGGGAAGCCTCAGCCTATTAAGAGAGATGGGGCTAATCGGTGTGCTAGACGGTGACCTCTTCTTCCTTCATCCGCCGTTTGAGGGGCCGCTCGCTGTCCCACAAGATGAAACGCCCCGGATCACTTTGTCGCTCAAAGGACCCGGTGCCAAGCTAACTCGGCGGCTCGTGGATCGATGGGTCGGCTTGCTGGAAGGCGTCCGAGCACGCACGGATGTGACCTTCACGCTCCTTCCGTTCTTTCCCACGGAGGATTTGCCCCTCGCCGAGCAAATCGCAAGGAAGCTCACCGCGTCCTGCCAAATCATTTGTCCGCACTCCGTCGAGCAAGCGAGCGAGGCAATCGTAGAATCCAACGTGCTTGTCTCTTCGCGGCTACATCCGCTGGAGGTTTCCCTCCGTGTGGGAACGCCGATCCTGGCGATCGCTGAGGATCCAAAGATCCAACAGTTTGTCGACGAAGTGCGAGCACTCGGGGCGTCCCAAATCGCTTTCACTGACTTCCCATCGCTAAAGGACGTTCTCCTTCTCCGCAACACTCCGCCGGCACGCGACTCGCTGCTTCAGGTGTACAACGAACTTCACGAGCGGACCCAAGCTGCGTTCGGCGTATTCGTTGATGAACTGGAAGCGGTGGTGGGAGGAGCCAATGACTGAGGCTCATCAATCGGCCCACCGGCCGGTACTGCGAGAAGAGGTCGTTCGCTTACTTGACCCGCAGCCGGGCAAGGTATACGTGGATGGTACTGTGGGCCTCGGCGGCCACACCGAGGCGCTCTTGGAAGCAGCCCCAGTCATCACCGTTGTTGGAATCGACTGCGATGCCAACGCTCTAGTAATTGCAGCGGAGCGTCTCTCTCGTTTTGGCGACCAGATCCACTTGATACACGGCAACTATCGAGATGTGACTGACCATCTGAGTGGGTTAGCGATCGGCGAGGCCGCTGGCTTTCTCCTCGATCTTGGCCTCTCCTCGCTGCAGCTTGATACCGCTTCCCGCGGGTTTAGCTTCCAGACAGACGGCCCGCTCGACATGCGGATGGACTCAGCCCGACCTGAAACTGCCGCCGATTGGGTGAATGAAGCCTCGGCGCAAGCACTTACCGACATCCTGATCCGTTACGGCGAGGAACGCTTTGCCAGTCGGATCGCGCGGGCGATCATCGCCGCACGTGAAAAGGGTCCAATCACGACAACGCAAACACTGGCAGAGATCGTCGGCCAAGCGATCCCAAAACGCTTTCACCCCAAGCGCATCGATCCAGCGACGCGCACCTTTCAGGCGCTGCGGATCGCGGTGAACCAAGAGCTCGAGAACCTCGAAGCGGGCCTGGAGGCGGGATTTGGGGCCCTTGAAAGCGGAGGAGTAATCGCTGCGATCAGCTTTCATTCGCTGGAAGACCGCATTGTCAAGGACTTCTTCCGGCACAAAGTCCTTTCCTGCACTTGTCCACCGGACCTTCCGGTCTGCGCCTGTGACAAACAAGTCGAAGCGGAGATCCTTACTCGCAGGCCAATCCGTCCCTCCCCGAAGGAGGTCGCTAACAACCCCCGCGCCCGCAGCGCCAAGCTACGCGCGGCACGAAAAGTAATCTAGTTCGCGTTTTCGCTCGACAATTGTCCCCCATCGCCGTTCCATTCAGCCTTATCTTGGAGGGCAATGATAAAACGCCAAAGGGTGGGGACACTCAGCTATCCGCTGGTGCGATCACAGCCGCGATCGATTACTCAAGAGAAGGCTCTGGCTTGGCCGAGATCGATTGGTATCGTTCTTCTTGCTGCGATCATCGTGGCCGGCCTTTGCCTGTTCTACCTGCGGCAGGGGACAACCATCCGTGATCTGACTGCTCGACGGGAGGGTACACGGGCAATGCTTACCAGGATTCAGGAGGAGAACCGCTGGCTGGAGTTTGAGATCGAGAAGGCGTTCTCCCTGGAACGGGTGTCGCGCCTCGCCCGAGACAGACTCCACATGGTCGAGCCGACCAACATCCGCTATGTTCGCCTTGCTCCCGAGAGATAACTCTAGAGGAGAAGTAGCAATCCGAAAACGAACACTTTACCTCGTCGGGTTTTTAGCACTTTTTACCCTACTCGTCATCGGCCGGTTGGTGCAACTGCAAGGGATCGAGCACGGTCGGTGGCAAGCGACTGCCGCAGCGATGCAGGAGCGAACCATGGAAGTCCTCCCCCAACGAGGCGGCATCTACGACCGAAAAGGCATTCCTCTTGCCTACGATGTAAAAGCGATGGCCATCGCAGTCGATAGCTTCAACATGACCCGGCCGGAAACCCTCATCGGAATCTTGAACGAAGAGCTCGACCTCTCCGTTGAAGTGTTGGAGGATCAGATCTATCGACCGAGCTACTTCACGTGGATCGACCGCAAGGTCGATCTGGAGACGGTCGGGAGAATCAAACAGCGAGCAAGAGAGGAAGGTGCCTATGGGTTACTCTTCGTCGACACGTGGAAACGTTGTTATCCGCAGGGCGCCCTCGCCTCAAACCTCATCGGCTTCGTGGGAACGGACGGAGATGGACTAGAGGGCCTGGAACTGGCTTTCAACCAATTGCTCACAGGAGTACCGACGCAGGTGCACCTGGTTGAAGGGGCAGACGGCCGGATCTATCGCACCGAGACTCTCGCAGAAGGCCAGCCGGGCGAGGATCTGTACTTGACGATCGACACTCGGCTTCAGCATCTCTGTGAGGACGCGATCGATCGAGGGGTCAGCAAATTCAAAGCGAAGCGGGGCTTCATCGTGCTTCTCGATCCGCACACAGGCGACGTGCTAGCGATGGCCCAGGACCGCCGAGTTGACCTCAATCATTTTCAGCGATCGACGGCGGAGGACCGCCGCAATCTGGCAGTAGGTTTTCTTTTCGAGCCAGGATCGGCGTTCAAGGCGTTTGCCGGCCTTGTCGCACTGGATTGTGGGGCCGTAGGGGTCGATGACCGATTCAACGGAAACGACGGGATACGCATTTCCGGGCACACGCTGCATAACTCCGAGAACCACTCGTACGGCACGGTCACCTTCGCAAAGATCATCGAGCAGTCGATCAACACCGGCATGATCCGCGTGGCGCTACAGCTGGGGGAAGAGCGGCTGCATCAGTATCTGGTGGGCTTTGGCTTCGGTGAGAAGACCGGGATTGAGCTGCCCGGTGAGGAGGCAGGGATTCTGCGCGATGCGAAAGAGTGGTCGCGGCTCGATCTTGCCGCCACCTCGATCGGCCAGTCGGTGGCAGTGACCGGGATTCAGCTCGCTCGGGGAATGGCAGCCATCGCCAACGGCGGCCTTCTGCTCGCCCCACGGGTTGTACTGGGAGCCGGTGAGGCAGGAAGGGAAAGCGGGGCACCAGACGTCTTGCATCGAGTTGCCTCGGAGACCAGTTGTGCCACCATGCGAGACCTGCTTCGTCGCGTGGTGGAAAGCGGGACCGGGACATGGGCAGCAGTTCCGGGATTTGCCGCCGCGGGAAAGACGGGAACCGCTCAGAAAGCCCTTCCCGGACAAGGTTACGTGGCGGGGAAATATACGTCTATATTTGCCGGTTTCCTCCCCGTAGGCGAACCGGCCTATCTCGCTGTTGTGGTCCTCGATGAAGTGAGGACCAAACCAGTTTTTGGGGGATACACCGCCGGCCAGATCTTCCAGGACGCCATGTCCCAAGTCGTGCTGCTAGAGCACCTGCCTCCAGTGGCCCACCGATAGATAACCTAGCGCCGCAACGTGATCGCAAGCAGGGTCAGGTCTGCCTGGGAGATGCCGGGAACGCGCGTGGCCTGGCCGAACGAGCGCGGCCTCACCCGACTGAGTAGCTCCCTTGCCTCGATGGAGAGATTGGTCAAGGTGCGGTAGTCAAGGTCCTTCGGGATGGCGAGCGTCTCCAGTCGGCGCAGGCGCTGGATCTCCCGCTCCTGCTGAGCGAGATACCCCGTGTACTTCGCCTCGATCTCCACCTCGCTTCTCACATCGTCAGCAAGCCCATTGCGTGGGAGAAGATCATTCAAACGAAGCTGCGGCCGTCGCAGAAGGTCATAGAGGCTCGCTCCGTTTTCTGAAAGCGGTGTGGTTCCCCGGGCCTCAAGCAGACAATTTAGCGGATGCTGGGGACCAACACGCTGCTCCTTGAGTTGAGCGAGAAGCTTACGGATCGCCTCAGCACGCTTCAGGACGCTCTGGTAGCATTCCTCGGGAAGGAGACCGATGGCGTGGCCGATCTCTGCTAACCTCAGATCGGCGTTTCCCTCGCGCAAGGTGATCCGATACTCGGCGCGAGAGGGGAGCATGCGGTAGGGCTCGGTGACCCCTTTTGTCACCAGATCATCGATCAACACCCCAATGAACGCCTGTCCGCGCGAGAGGACGAGTGGCTCGTCGCCTTTCACACGACGGGCGGCGTTGACCCCGGCAAGCAGCCCC
This sequence comes from uncultured Thermotogae bacterium, assembly GCA_964582975.1. Taxonomy (GTDB): domain Bacteria; phylum Bipolaricaulota; class Bipolaricaulia; order UBA7950; family UBA9294; genus CAZDDA01. Next base: position 5,092 of record CAZOUO010000084.1, read on the forward strand.
TGCGCCGCGGCCTCCTCGTAGCCTGTCGTCCCGTTTATTTGACCGGCAAGGTACAGCCCGTCAATCCCTTTTACTTCGAGTGAGGCCTGAAGCTGGGTCGGATCGACGTAGTCGTACTCGATCTTGTAGCCGTAGCGCTCGATTTGGGCACGCTCCAGGCCGGGAACGCTGTGAACGATCCCCTCTTGGACCTCCGGGGGAAATGACGTGTAGAGCCCTTGCAGGTAAATTTCAGCCGTGTACCGCCCCTCCGGCTCGAGGAAGACCTTGTGACTTTTTCGATCCGGGAACTTGACGATCTTACTTTCAAGCGAAGGGCAGTTGCGAGGCCCCACGCCGGCAAGGAGACCACTGTAGGTGGGGCTGCTGTGCAGATGCTCTCGAATGATGGCGTGAGTCTCCTCGGTGGTGTGGGTGACGTAGACCGGATAGTCGTTGGGAAGGCAAACCGGAGCGTTCCAGAAGGAGAAGGCCAGTGGAACATCACTGGTATCCTGGCGGGCAAGTCCAGAAACGTCCATTGAATGACGGTTGACCCGTGGGGTCGTCCCCGTATTCAGACGATCCATACGAAGGTCAAGTTTTCGCAACGATGCGGAAAGCCCAATCGCCGGCGGCTCGCCGCTACGGCCAGCCGGATACGCCACATCTCCGATGAGGACGCGCCCGTTCAGGAATGTTCCCGTCGCCAGGATCACGGCTTTCGTCCTAAGTCCGTGCCCCTCGCGCAGCCGCACGCCGGTGACTCTGCCGCCGTTGACCAAGACGCCTTCAACCATTCCTTCAATTAGGTCGAGATCTTCGGTCTTTTCAAGAAGTTTCTTCCACAATAGCTTGTACTGGATTCGGTCCGCTTGGGCACGGCGGACCTGCATCGCCGGACCTTTGCTCGTGTTGAGCAGCCGGATGTTGAGTGCAGCTTGATCGGTGATCCGCGCCATCCCCCCACCCAGGGCATCGATCTCGCGGACCAATTGGGACTTCCCCGGCCCGCCGATCGCCGGGTTGCACGGCATCTTCCCGATCTCGGACAGATTGATCGTAACAAGCGCGGTAGTGACCCCGAGCCTCGCAGCGGCAAGCGCAGCTTCGCAGCCGGCATGCCCGGCGCCGACTACCACCAGATCGTAGTTCCTCATTGAGCTGTTCGCTTAGGATTCCTTCTTTTGAAATAACTTAAATAGGTCAATCGGAACCGGGAAGACGATGGTGGAGGCGTTCTCCGCTGAGATGTCGACCAGGCTCTGCAGATACCGAAGCTGCAGCGCGGCGGGATTTTTCTGAATGATCCCCGCAGCCTCGGAGAGTTTCGTTGCCGCTTGGAGCTCACCCTCGGCGTTGATGATCTTGGCGCGGCGTTCGCGTTCGGCCTCGGCTTGACGAGCGATCGCCCGTTGCATGTCAGTGGGGATCTTTACGTCTTTAATCTCCACCGTCTTGACCTTAATCCCCCACGGGTCGGTCTGCTCGTCGATGATCTCCTGCAATTGAAGGTTAATCCTCTCCCGTTCTGCAAGGACCTGGTCAAGCTCGACACCCCCGAGCACGCTGCGCAACGTGGTCATCGCGATCTGCCGCGTCGCTTCGATGTAGTTTTGCACCTCGACGACCGCGGCACTTGGATCGACCACGCGGAAGAAGAGGACGGCGTTGACGCTTGTCGTCACGTTGTCCTTGGTGATGACTTCCTGCGGGGGCACGTCGAGCGTCACCACACGCAGGGTGACCTTCACCATCTTGTCGACGATGGGGATGATGAGGAAGATCCCCGGCCCCTTGGCGCCAACGAGCCGCCCGAGACGGAAGATGACCCCTCGCTCGTACTCCCGCACGATGCGAATGGCGTTCATCAAGAAAAGCACGATCAACGCGACGATTGCTCCTATGGTTATCGCCATGTTGTGTCTCCTCCTTTTTTGAGCTTTTCCTTTTCGCCGATCATAGAGGTCAGTCCCGAGAATGTCAATCGTTTACCGGGATCAGTGAAGCCGTTACAATCTCGTGCGGCACAAGGAGGGAGCATGGATCGACGCAAACTGATTGTCGGCAACTGGAAGATGAACAAGACCCCCACTGAGACGGAGACGTTTATCGGTGCTTTCTCGAGACTTCTCACAGAAAACGAAGGAGTGGAAGTCTTGCTTCTCCCACCGTTTACAAGCCTAGATCGTGCCGGAAGGCTTCTTGCTGGGACAAGGATTGCCCTGGGCGCACAGGACCTGCACTTCGAGCAGGCCGGCGCATTTACCGGAGAGATCTCCGCAGAGATGCTCAAAGCCTGTGGCTGCACGTACGTCCTTGTTGGCCACTCCGAGCGTCGAATGCTTTTTGGCGAGGATGATCTCCTGGTCAATCGCAAGCTGCGCGCGGCACTTGCGGCGGGCCTTTGTCCGATCCTGTGTGTCGGCGAGACGCTCGAGGAGCATCGCCAGGGTCGAGTGGAGGAGCGCATCACCTCTCAGCTTATTGTAGATTTTGACGCTGTCGATGCAGAAGAGATTGCCTCTATTGTGATCGCCTACGAGCCAATCTGGGCGATTGGGACAGGAGAAACCGCCACCCCGGAGACTGCGGAGGCGACGATTCGCACGATCCGCGAGTGGATCGCTACCACCTACGATGAGCAGAGTGCAGCCACAGTCCGCATCCTGTATGGTGGGAGCGTGAAGCCGGAGAACACCGCCTCCCTCATTGCCCAGCCGAATATCGACGGTGCTCTCGTTGGAGGGGCGTCGCTCGATCCCGATTCGTTTGCCAGGATTGTGGCTGCGGCTGCCTGACTTTCCAGCTTGACAAGCGCGCATTGTACCAGTACGGTCCAACGTGATATGAAGATCCTTCGAACGATTCCGAATCAAATCACCGTTGCTCGGATCGCCAGCGTCCCCTTGTTCATGTTTCTCGTGCTGTCGCAGACAAAGGTGGGGACCATCCTTGCCATCATCATGTTCTTCCTGGCGGCGATCTCCGATGCGGTCGATGGGTATCTCGCGCGAAGCCTCAACCAAACCTCGGACTTCGGGATGTTTGCGGATCCGATCGCCGACAAGCTCCTCGTGGTGGCGGCGCTGATCTCGTTTATCCAATTGGGCGAACTGACGGCCGCGCCAGTGATGGTGATCGTGGCGCGCGAGTTCCTCGTCACAGGCCTTCGCATCCTTGCCGTAGCAGCGGGTGAGGTGATCCCGGCAAGTCTACTGGGTAAGTTGAAGACCCTTTCTCATATCTGGCTCGTGCTGGTGGTGCTGATCACCCGTTCCTTTCAGTTGGGACCTGCGGGAGAGGCCGCCCAGAATGCCTGTCTCTACTTGGCCATCGCCCTTGCACTCATCTCTGGGGCAGAGTACTTCTACCGCTCGCGCCGGCTGTTCGTTTAGAGGATGGGGGCCATTGTCCACAAATAGATAGGTGAGAACTGTTTGGGCTCCTCGCTAAATCGTGTGGGTGACTGTTCTTCGTGGAACGGACGTATCACACGTAGCGAGGAGGTTCTTGTTGAAGCCGGAGAAGCTGTTCGAGGAGGCGCTGGGTCTGAGGTCACCGTGGAGGGTAGAAGAAGGTCTGTTTTCACCAGAGGAGTGGTGGCGCTACAAAAACCTTGGCGCGCTTAGCGTCTTGGCGAGAAACAGACCCTCTCGCAGAGCACGCAAAGGACGCAAAGCAAGAATGACTCAAGTGTCTTCGGCCTGGGCAGGGGTTAAGGCAAAAGACCTTGGCGCACTTGGCGATCTTGGCGAGAGACCGTTCTTCGCATCAACGCTGGCACGGCATAATTGCTGTCTTGGGTCTCCTACGTTAGACTGACGTTGATTGAGTTCAACGGGGAGGCTTGAGGTCGCAGATTGCGACTTCAGGATGGGTACCCAGGTGAGAGAATGAGTCTGCCGAAGGAGATCAAGAGACTCATCGATCGGTTCCAAGAGAACCGCGATGCCTATCGTTCGAGTGCGTACAACGAGACCCAGGCCAGACACGAATTCATAGATCCGTTGGGGCACAAGAAATCCCTTATCCAGCGCCAGATCGACACGACCGACAAACAGATCGACCAACTCGTCTACGAACTCAACGGCCTGACCAACGAGGAAATCCGGATCGTCGAGGAGGCAATGAAAAAGAAGGGATGCTTGCAACCGCCCGGAGGTCCCTAGTCCTTCTCAAATGGAACGTCCCGCAACAGGAGGCTTCTTTTGTCGCGACAAGCGGAAGGCTTAGCAATCTGGTGAAGCCAACTGCAATAGAAAACGCGCACAAGTTCCAATTAGGTAGATGTTGAATTCTATCTCTTTGGGATCCCAAGCCTCTCTGTGTTTTACAGCATCGTTTTGGTACACCATATACGTCCCGAAAACAGTTTCTTTAATGAATTTACGGAGAGCTTGATGAATCTTACGTTTTCTAACCAGTCGAAGAGCAGGCTTTTGTTGTTCTCCAGGGTCTTCTTGTTGCCGAGTAGCTTCTGTACAAGTTGCTCAAGAGCGACCCGCAGCTCGTCAAGCAAATTTCTATAGTGCTCGACATCCTTCTCGTAGTAATACTTGAGAGCTTTCGCGAAGTGATCAGCGACGGTGGGGTATCTATCCAACCATGCAAGTGTATCGTCAATTGCAGCTTCGTCAAGTAGACGGGCCCCACGAGGGTAGAACAGAATCCTCTGGCCGTGTTTCGCAAGGGTGACATTACTAAATGGGCTTAAATTGAAAGCTTCTCGGATCGCTTCGTAAGCAGCATTAATTTCTGGACAGGAGTTCTCCTCAAGAACCCAAAACAAAATTTGAAGTGCCTTAACAAGGTCCCACTCAGATTCTGACGAATGCACAGTGGTGTAGACAAGGGTTGAGCTAAATACAGCCGTAAGCGTTTTTATGGCGTCGCTCGTGTTCCGGGCTACCTGCATGAGCGAACTCCCGGACTGTATCGGTTGCTCCTGGCCAAGAACCCATGCAAACCGCTCAGAAACCCAGGGGTTGTCTGTGATATATCCCCCCACCGTTTTATCGAGGGCATTAAGAACACGGTGACGACATTCAGAAAGTGACTGGTCATGGTCTGGGACAATGCCCCAACGCGCGTATAGGTTTTGTATTCTGCTTTTATACTTCATCTGCCTCCCCTTTTTGGCACCCTAGTGTCTCGTCTGGATATTAAGTGAACGGAAAATGGCCTCAGCTGGCTTGG
>CAZOUO010000085.1:0-10214 GCA_964582975.1 uncultured Thermotogae bacterium
CTCGTAGGCAGGAGGAAACGCGATCTCTTCCCATCCTGTTAGAGAAGGAACCTCCGTGATCTTCCCGTCCCGAATGATCGTTGCCGGCTCCATGTATTCATTGAGCAGGCCGTGGGGAGAGAAGACGATCTGATAGCCAAGCGGCGGACGGGGATTCTTGGGAAGTCCCCCCACACGAATCTCCACGGACTCGACCTGTTCGAGGCCTTCGATAGCGCCAGCGGCAAGGATGTTGACCAGTCCTGGAGCGAGGCCGCAATCGGGAATCAGCGTCACCCCGGCCTCCTTCGCTTCTGCATCGAGCGCAAGTTCCGCTGCTACGATTCGATTGTTCCCACCAAGATCGCAGAAGTGGATCCCGCTCTCCACCGCCGCTTCAGCCAGGGAGAGATTGAAGAAGTAGGGCACGGCACTGATCGCTACACGGCAGCCTTCCATAACCTCGCGCACTGCCCGAGGAGCACTCACATCGAGGCGTTGGGGAATGACGCGACGATCAGCAAGCCACTGCGCAATACCTTCAGCCTTTCCACGGTCACGATCAACAAGGACGAGCTCCGTGACCGCCTTCCGCCTGACGAGATCGTAGGCGATCGCTCGTCCCATCATCCCAGCGCCGATAAGGAGTATTTTCATAGCAAGAAACCAGTCTCTATGGTCTTTAACTTCCTTGTGGCTTCGCAAAGCGATCGTATTCTTCGACATTCTACCGATCCGAATGTAAGAATTAAACCGCACCACCCTGCACTCTGATGGCTTTTGCGTATCTTTAGAAGCTGCTGTGGTCTCAAAGCGCAGAAAAATCCGATAGGATTGAACAAGCAATCATCACGATCGAGTAAAGGAGGAGACAATGGCAGATCAGGTTAGCCAGCGAATAGGGAAAACGGAGCTCGTAATATTGACAGGCGATATCACGAAACAGACGACTGATGCGATCGTGAACGCGGCCAACTCGGGCTTGCGCGGAGGCGGAGGCGTCGATGGTGCCATTCATCGGGCCGGAGGACCGGCCATCCTCAAGGAGTGCCAGGATTACGTGCGCGTGCACGGGCCGCTTCCTCCCGGGAAGGCGATGCACACCCGCGGTGGGAACCTTGCCGTCCGCTACGTGATCCACACGGTCGGTCCGATCTATCGAAACGACCAAGAGTCAGCCCCCATTTTGAAGGGAGCCTATCAGGAGTCCCTGAAAGCCGCCGAGGCGCTGGGCCTGCGTAGCATCTCCTTTCCTTCGATCAGCACTGGAGCTTATGGCTATCCCATAGACGCTGCAGCACAGGTGGCCCTGCAAGCGATCATGGAGCACGTGCGAGGTGGCACAAACCTGGAACTGATCCAGATCGTCTGCTTCACCGCGGACGCTTTCGCCGCGTTTGAGGATGTGTCACAGGAACACCGTGAATAAGCATCAAACCATGGACTCCAATACGAGGAGAACAGGGACGCTGCAAAGATGCCGCTAGAGCCACTCACCAAGCACACCGATTGGATGAAAGGCGAAGGCCAAATTGGCCATTAAGTTGCGCCTGCCTTACGGTTGCACGTTGTTCCCTCTTAATGCAGAATTGAGCGTCCTAACCAAGCTATTTGATCATCTGTGCGACGCGTCGGAGGGCCGTTACGCCACGTGAGGGGGAACGGACGATTAATGCATTGGAAAACGCCAACCTGAGCCAGCTGCAAGAGACACACCCCGAGAAACTTGCGCCTCTTAACGAGATATTTGGAAACATCCACCGGGGGGATCGGATCTTTGTTGGAACGGGTTGCGGGAAGCCTCAGTATCTCGTAGACGAATTGGTCCGTTATGTAGAAGGCCATCCAAAGGCCTTGTTCGACGCCGAGGTCCTTCACGTATGGACACTCGGAGTGTCTCCCTACCTGCGAGACCAGTTCAAACGCAACTTCCGCCATACCTCCTTTTTCATTAGCGGAAGTAGCCGCGAGGCGATCAACCAGGGACAAGCTGACTATACTGCGATCTATCTGTCTCAGGTCCCCGAGTTGTTCTACCGCGGGATCATCTCCATTGACGTCGCGTTAGTTCAAACCTCTCCACCCGATCGTCACGGCTTTATGAGTTTGGGGATCAGCGTGGACATCGTCCGAGCAGCGATAGATTGTGCAAAGCTCGCAATCTGCCAGGTGAACAGCCACATGCCACGAACGCACGGGGACAGCTTTGTCCACATCAACGACGTGGACTACCTCATACCCCACGACGAACTGCTGCTAGAGTACGAGGCAGAAGCCTCGGACGAGACTGCACAACAACTCGGAAAGTACGTGGCGCGACTCGTTGAGGACGGGGATACGATACAAGTTGGGTACGGCAGGATTCCTAACGCCATCCTCGCTAATCTGGGGACCAAACGACACCTTGGCGTCCACACCGAGCTTCTGAGTGATGGAATCGTTGAGCTAACGAAGCAGGGCGCCATCGACAATACAGAAAAGAGCCTGGATCGGAACAAGACCGTGGCTGCCTTCTGCATGGGAAAGCGCACCACATACGAGTACCTGAACGACAATCCAGCGATCGAATTTAAGCCGGTAGAGTACACGAACAATCCATCCATTATCGCGCAGATTAAAAAGATGACCGCCATCAACACCGCGCTCCAGATCGATCTGACGGGACAGGCGACGGCAGAATCGCTGGGCAAGGTCTTCTACAGCGGAATCGGCGGCCAGGCCGATTTCATGCGCGGCGCAATCCTTGCACCGGAAGGAAAAGCGATCCTCGTCATCCAGTCCACGGCGAAAAACGGCGAAGTGTCTCGGATTGCCCCCTTCCTTAGCGAAGGGGCCGGGGTCACTCTGACACGGGGAGATGTCCACTACGTGGCGACTGAGTATGGAATTGCCTACTTGCACGGCAAGAATACGCGTGAGCGGGCGATGGCCCTGATCAGCATTGCCCATCCAAAGTTTCGTTCCTGGCTTTTGCGCGAAGCGAAGAGCCTCAATCTGATCTACAAGGACCAGGCCTTCATCCCAGGGGAGCAGGGACAGTATCCCGAGGAGTTGGAGACCTACCGCACGACCAAGAAAGGTATCGAGATCTTCTTGCGTCCGGTGAAACTGGCCGATGAACCACTGCTCAAGGAGTTTTTCTACTCCCTATCCGACCAATCAATCTATCGTCGTTTCATCTCCGTCCGCACGGACATGCCGCACGAGCGGTTGCAAGAGTTCGTGGTCATTGATTACACCAAAGAGATGGTCATCTTAGCCGTGTTGCAGCATGAAGAGCGCGACGTGGTTGTCGGAGTGGGGCAGTACGGCATTGATGAGCAATCGCATACCGCTGAGGTGGCCCTCGTAGTGCGCGATGAGCACCAGAACCGCGGAGTAGGAACCGAGCTACTTGCCTACCTAACCGTTCTGGCCAAACGAGCGGGCTTGCTCGGGTTCACAGCGGAGGTGCTAGTGGACAATCAACCGATGCTCCATCTGTTTGAGCAAGGCGGCTTTGAAATCGAGAAACGCCGGGAAGCAAACGTCTATGAACTCAAAATGCTGTTCAGGTAAGGCCATGCAGACAAGGGCAGACATCAACTACCTGTTCGAGCCCCGATCGGTCGCCGTCATCGGCGCCTCACAGGATGAGAAAAAGATCGGTTATCGGATCGTGGCGAACATTGTCGGCGGTGGGTACCGGCGAAAAGTCTATCCCATCAATCCGAGAGGGGGTCGGCTACTGGGGAAAAAAGTCTACCCAGATCTCTCCGAGGTCGACGGCAGTGTTGATCTGGCCGTGATTGCCATTCCTGCCCAGCACGTTCTCAGTGCGGTCAAAAGCTGTGCCAAAAAGGGAGTCAAGCACTGTGTAATCATCAGTTCGGGATTCTCCGAGGTGGGCAACGCCGAAGAGGAGAGAAAGATCGTTCAGTTCGCGCGCCAACACGGAATGAGGGTTCTCGGACCGAACATCTTCGGAATCTACTCATCGGCCGTTTCCCTCGATGCCACGTTTGGAGCAGGGGGCATTCAGCCTGGGCACGTGGCGATTGTGACCCAGAGCGGGGCGCTGGGGATTGCCATGATCGGGAAGACCGCCGCTGAGAGGCTCGGTATCTCCACGCTCGTCTCGGTGGGGAACAAATCCGACATCGACGAAGCGGACTTGCTTGAGCACCTCACGCACGATGAGAGCACGAAAGTTATCCTCCTCTACATCGAGGGGGTGAAGCAGGGAGACCGCCTGGTGGAGACCCTAAAGCGCGTGACGCGCGTCAAACACGTGGTGGTCATCAAGTCGGGACGTTCGAAGCGAGGGGCAGTCGCTGCAGCTTCCCATACCGGTTCTCTTGCCGGAGCGGATGAGATCTTCGACAGTGTGATGCGCCAATGCGGGGTCCTCCGTGCAGAGAACATCCAAGAGGCGTTCGACTGGGCGCGTTTCCTCGCCGCGGCGCCGCTGCCTCCGGGAAAAGACGCAGTGATCATCACCAACGGTGGGGGGGTTGGGGTCCTGGCCACCGATGCCTGTGAGAAGTATCAAGTGACGCTTTACGACGATCAGCAAGCCTTAAAGGAGGCATTCTCCGGTGTGATGCCCGCCTTCGGCTCCTCGAAGAACCCCATCGACCTCACCGGCCAAGCGACGGCCGAGGATTACGTCCGTGCTCTGGATACGGCGCTGAAGCACCCCGAGATCAGCGCCGCGTTGGCGTTGTACTGCGAAACCGCCCTCTTTGACACGAGCACGTTCGCTACCCTGTTGAAGCAGGCGTATCATCACTATCAAGCCAAAAAGCCGATCGTGTTCTCCTTGTTCGGGGGTGAGAGAGTCGAGACAATCATTCGACAGCTGCGCAACGATGGAATCCCAGTATTCTCCGATGTCTACAACGCGGTCTCCGTATTGGGCGCGCTGTACCGGTCATGGCGTCATCTGAATGAGCCCGCTGCCGATATCGACGCGATAGAGATCGACGTCGACGCCGTGGAGGCGATCTTCAATCGGGCACGAGCCGAAGGGCGTGGATTCCTGCTCGCCGCAGAGGCGCAAGACGTGGCGAGACTTCTTGGCTTGACCATGCCAACGTCAATTATCGCGCGATCCCTGGAAGAGGCCGTGCACGCGGCGGAGAAAATCGGCTATCCCGTTGTGATGAAAGTGGTCTCCCAGGATATCATCCACAAAAGCGATGCCGGTGGTGTGGCCCTCGACCTCGAGAACGAAGGTGAGATCATCGATGCGTACCAGGCGATCATGCGGAGCTGTCGCGCCTACAAGCCAGAGGCAACCATCCAAGGCGTCGAGGTGGTAGAGATGGCCAGGCCGGGACTAGAAACGATTATCGGAGCAAGACAAGATCCCTCCTTTGGTCCGGTCGTGATGTTTGGCCTTGGGGGTATCTACGTGGAGGTCATGAAAGACGTCTCCTTTCGGGCCGCACCCATTAGCCGGCGGGAGGCAAACGCGATGATCGCCGATATCCGTTCCTACCCGCTGCTCCTCGGCGTCCGTGGCGAAAAGAGAAAGGACATCGATGGCATCGTCGAGATGATAATCAAGCTGAGCCATCTCGTTGACAAGTGCCGCGATATCACTGACATTGAGATCAACCCGCTTGTTGTGTATGACCATGGAGACGGGGTCAAGGCGGTGGACGTAAGGATTCTGTTGCAGAAGCTATAAGGGGGGAAGCTTGAAGTGAACGCGTTAATTATTGCATCAACAAGAGAGAACGCGGGCAAGACAAGTGTGCTGATCGGCATTGCCAAGGCTCTCGACAGCCAATTCGGGTACATCAAGCCGCTCGGTGACCGCTTCCTGTATCGGAAGAAACGCCTCTGGGATTACGATGCGGCTTTGTTGGTCAACCTGTTCCAACTCTCAGAAGAGCCGGAGCACATCAGCATCGGCTTCGACCACTCCAAACTTCGCCACATGTACGACCGGGATGCGATCATCCAGGAGATGAAGCAGATGATGGAGAAAGTGGGAACAAACAAAGACAGAGTGTTCATCGAGTGTGGGAAGGACCTCTCCTACGGGGCCTCCGTACACCTCGATCCGCTAACCCTGTCTCAGGCGACGCGAAGCAATGTCATCATCGTCACTGGAGGAGAAGAGGACGAGATCGCCGATGATCTTGCCTTTCTGAAGCGATTTGTCGGCTCGGACGAGGCGCACGTAGGCGGGGTGATCGTCAACAAGGTCGTCCACCTCGACGACTTCAAAACCACCCACCTCCCGGCGATCCAGAAACTGGAAGTCAATATTCTTGGGGTGATCCCACACGAAAGAGAGCTGACCACGCTATCGGTGAGCTACTTAGCGGAGAAGCTCTTTGCGCGAATCATCGCCGGAGAAAGCGGCTTGGGCCGCACAATCCGCAACGTATTCGTTGGGGCAATGTCGGCAACCGCTGCCCGTGCACAACCTGCCTTCGGTGAGCCTGACAAACTGATCATCACAAGTGGCGACCGAAGCGACCTGATCCTCGCTGCGTTGGAGGCCGGAGGGACCTCGTGCATCGTGCTCACCAACAACATCGTACCACCGGCCAATGTGACCACCAAGGCAAGCGAGCAGGGGGTCCCCATTCTCCTTGTCCCTAGCGACACCTACGAAACAGCGATGCAAGTGGACAATTTGGAACCGCTTTTGACTAAGGAGGACTCCGAAAAGGTTGAGATCCTCGCGCAACTGGTCAAAGATCACGTAGACCTAACTACAATCGAGGCCCTGTAGGCGCCTGGAGAAACACCCCAAGAACTGGCCTTTGAAGAGCGGGGCCTACTTCTTTCGTGCTCTTATCAAGCTGACAAACCGGGCTCAACTACCACGAACAGCGCTGCCACGATGGAATCGGACTTGCAAAAGGCCAACTAGCCTCCGCTGCAATCGTTCAGGCAGCTGATGAAGATGGGTGGCCTTCCATCGCCAACGCGTTGCAGGGCAGATGGAGAAAAGAACCATCTCTTGCACATTAGGCCTTGGACTCAATGAAGCTGGATCTGTCCATCTTCTCCTGTGTGAAGAGATTCTTTAGTACTTTTGGCACCAAGACAAGTGTGGACAGATGGGAAATGCCAAGGTGACGATTGTTCTGAGAAAAGGTGCGCTCGGGGGTTTGGTGACCCTAGGCAAGCCACTTTCAATGGAAGCGTAATCAAGATTACATTTGTTTGTACTGGTGCAGATGAGCAATCTCGGCTCCGGGTGGTGAAGAGGGGGAATCGGAGGAGGATCGACTCTAGAAAGAGAGGGTTTTCCAGGGTCTTTGCCTCCTTGATAGTGCGGCGGAAGCGCTATGCCCTCCGGCGTCTTCCGCCGCGGTTCCTGTTTACACCTTGCTGAATATGTCCCTCTTTCTCCTGCCGGCGTCCACCTTCTTTGTTGTATTCAGGCAACTAACGTCTCAGTACCAAGCTGCGTTATCTGTCCCAACAGCATTTGATTGTCCTCAAGGCATCGGTATAATGGGCCAACAATGTCGGCAACCGAGGGAAGTGAGTAAGCATGAGGCGAAACTACCTCCTTCATTTCGCGATTCTGGGGGTACTGTTGATTTCTATCGGATGCTTCCTAACAGGATGTTTTTTCTTTCCCGGTGGGCCGAAGGCGGTGATCGAGGTCTCGGTCACGGAGGGGTTGGTGCCACTGACCATCGACTTCGATGGAAGCGCCTCCACTGGACCAGGAGGGATCAGCACCTGCACGTGGGCCTTTGGAACCGACGATCCCGATTCGCACGACGTGAGCGGCACTTACACGTATGAGCACGCGGGCACGTTCACCCTCACGTTGACCGTCCGCGCGGAGGACGGCTCGACCGATACCGAGACGGTGACGATCACGGTCAAGCCGGCGGTGTGGATCACTGACGAGAATCTCGGGCGGATCTACAAGCTGGACATGCAGGGTAATCAGCTCGATTCGTTCGATCTCCCGGTAACCGAGCCACGTGGGATCACTGTCGCTGAAGTCGATGGCCGGTCGTGGCTGTTTGTCGCCTGTTTCAACGGAGGCAATCAACGTATCTTGCGCATCGATCCAACGAACGGGAACGTCAGCCATCAGTACGGCGCTCCCGCTCAGTCACCCAAGAATCTCACCTACGGCGCCGCCGAGCCGAAGCGAATTTGGCACGTCGACGGGTTGAGCCGAAAGCTCTATGCCCTGAATCGGACCGATCTTCAAAACTACGAGGCGTTCGGAACGGCCTATTTCAACGTCGGCATCAGCCCCTTCTTGTGGATACCTCAGGGACTCGATTGGACACCGGAAGTGAACGCATCGGGGCATCTTTGGTATCTGGAAGGTCAGACGCACCTGTTGTACAAGATCAAGATCATCCCCGGATTCGACATCATGTCGGGCACTCAGCTAGATATCGTGGGAACTCCGCTTCAAATCACGGCTTCCGTATTTCCCGTCTCCGCGATCGACTTCTACGACGATTACCTGTGGGTCGTTGACGTGTACAACCACCGGATCGTCCAGATTGATCCAACTACGGGGATGCCGACCGGCACGGAGATCGCCGGATTCCCAGGCGCTGCGCCCGCCGGACTCGAAATCCAACACTGACGAAACGCTCACCAGAGGGTCCGTCCACCCCGATCGGGCTCCACGATTGTCGATCCTGGTTGGCAAGCCCGACGCCCAACTCAAGGGGAGAGCGAACAGCAAAGAACCCCGCAGCACGCTGGGGCATTAAAAGGCGAAAGGCAAAACCTACAGCTCTAAGCGGAGTTGATCCTCATGGTGCAATTTGATTTTGCAGCGTCGGGCTTTATGCCCGACGTCAAAGGACTTGCCTCCAACGAGGATCCCCGGCGGCGATCGCTTTCGAGCGATGCTGCAACCGAACATTCCAAACAGAACGTTTCCACTTTCGGCCAGCCGAGGACGGATTCCGCCTTCGGCGAATCTCCGTTTCCCTGTCAGCCAAGCCGGAGGGTATCCGACGGAGGTCCTTTATGAAAGCGGAGACGATCTTACGGGGAGGCGTGTTCCCCACCGTCCCTGAAGTCGATTCGCTTGCCATCGGTGGGGGAAGGATTCTCGCCCTCGGCCCCGCAAAGGGAATCCTCCCACTTGCAGCCGAAACTACCCAGACGATTGAGCTAAACGGAAAAGCAGTTCTTCCCGGCTTCATCGATGCGCATACCCACTTCCTGCAGATCGGTCTAAAAGAGATCGGACTGCGGATAGATCTTTCAGGACTGAGTCGCGCGGAGACGCTCGCCCGACTTGCCGAGGCGCTCCACCAACGCGGGAAGGGAGAGTGGGTAGTTTGCAGTGGCTGGGATGAAAGCACATGGGAGCAGCGCCAATATTTGCGCCGCGAAGACCTCGATCGCATTGCTCCGAAGAACCCACTAATTGCCGTGCGGGTCGATGGACACCTTCTCAGCGCCAACTCATGTGCGCTGGAGCAGATACCCCCAAACGTGGATCAAAAGCTGATAGACTTCTCTTCCGGCATTCTGCGCGAGGAGGCGGCCTTCACCTTCCTGCGAACGGTCAGACCGGATCTGGAGGCACAGAAGGACGCGTTGCACGCAGCGGCGGCCGCCGCACACCGCCTCGGGATTACCTCTGTCCATACCATGCTCCCTCCGGAACGCATCCGCCTTTACATGCGCGAGCGCGAGAAGCTCAAACTGCGGGTGACTCTCTATCCGGAGAGTCCCTGTGTTGATACGCTGGAAACGCTGGGAATCGAGAGCGGGTTTGGCGATGAGTGGCTGCGACTAGGCGGTGTCAAGCTGTTCGCCGACGGATCGATCGGTGCAGGAAACGCCGCCCTGGCTGAACCGTACGCCGACTCCGGCGAGTGTGGCGAGCTAAACTACACCGATGAACAGCTGATCGCGCTTGTTCGACGTTGCGATGAGGCCGGTCTACAAACCGTGATCCACGCCATCGGAGACCGAGCGATCGAGCAAGTCTTAAACGCTCATTCCGCGGTTGGCACGTCGGGTGAACTCCGCCACCGGATCGAGCATTTTGAGCTTCCTACAAAGACTCAGATCCAGCGCGCCAAAGACTTAGGTTTTTTTATTTCCATGCAGCCCAATTTTGTCGGCAATTGGTCGGGAGAGGGAAAGATGTACATTGATCGACTCGGCAGAAAACGCGATCTGAACGCAGACCCGCATCGTCTCGTCCTCGATGCCGACCTCCCTTTGGCCTTTGGGTCGGACTGTATGCCGATGTCGCCGCTTGTCGGCCTCCACTGGGC
>CAZOUO010000086.1:0-10209 GCA_964582975.1 uncultured Thermotogae bacterium
CACGCACCAAGGCCATCGCAATAGATCTCACTGACAAGGCGCGCTTTACCGTCCACGATTTGAAGCGCTCCTTCTACACAGGCTGACAAGCACTGTCCACAGCCGTTACATTTCTCTTCATCGATCCTTATGATTTGTCTGCGTAGCACGCTTTTCTCCTCTCGCCAGGGTCGCCAGTGTCGTTTGTTCCAGATATGTTTGGACCTCAGTTCCAACCTTCTCGACCAGTCCGCCCATGATGCAGTCGGCGCGGCTGCAAATTGGTTGCGAGAACAGGCATCGGCTGACCTCAAAAGGGCCTTCGATGGCTTCGTACACATCAAGGAGCGTTATCCGGGCGGCCTCCTTGGCGAGTGTAAATCCGCCCTTCGGACCCCGCGTCGATCTTAGAAGTCCGGCGTGAGTAAGTCGCTGCAAAACCTTAGCAAGGTGCGCCTCTGAAGCTTTGAGGATCGAAGCAATCTCTCGGGCAGAATGCGCTTTGAGATTCACACCCCCATGCTGGCCTGCTAAGTGAACCATCGCGTGAAGGCCTAGGATCGTTGCATCTGACATCTTCAGCACGTTTGCCATGTTCAGCCCAGCCTTCCCGCGACGAACCTCCAGACTTCACCCCATTTTGGTAATTAGGTATCATTATACCGAATTGCGGCGTGATGTCAACCGCGGAAAGAAGAAAGGTTATTGCGATCGCAAGAAATACGTATGCTGAACAGAAACTTCCTTGCCAAAGGAAAACGCTTGGGGGATGGACTGCCCCAGCGATTTTTGATTGAGGGCCAAGATCTGTGGGGTCGATGTGTACCTTGCAGGAATCACGCCGATCTTCCAACCCACGCACGTGGTCTCCAGGTAGTAGTAGTTTCGGCCGCCGTACTGATAGAAGCAGTAGTTACGCGGCGTTGGAGGCAACGTCGAGATCCCCACGGCGATGTGCTTTTCCTCGAGGAATACCAGCAGAACGACGGGATACCCCATCTGTTGCAGTATGGCGGCCGTGAGGATCGATGTATCCTCGCAGTCTCCCTTCTGATCGATCAGGGTTTCCAGTGGATAGCGAGGGTACTCCTCCTCTTCCAGTGTATAGGGAATCGATTGAACAAACGCGACGATCAGGTTGAGCTTCTCCCACACGTTCAAACTTGCCGTCTGGGCCACTTCCTCTAGCTCCCTGATCAAGGATGCAAGTTCTCCGTCGTCCTGAGAGTTTGCTACGTAGATGGAATACCTGGAGTGACTAATGATTCGCGGAAGTGCTTGAAAATAGCGATACCGCTCCAAAGAGAAACCATGAGTCAAGCTAAACTGCCGGCCTTGAAAACACCATCTGTACGTTCGGTGGACGGTGGCTCCAGACGCAACTACGGTGACCAGACCAGCGATGAGTGTGGCCGCCATGAGCGCTTTTCCTCCGATAAGGTCTTTTTCAGTCCGAAGAAGTCCCCTGGTGCGACGCAACGCGTTCTGGGAACGATTGAACAACCAGGCACCCCCTATCACAACCCGATTACGTTGTCTATCCACCCACCTCTTTGGAAAGGCGAAATTGCTTTGTTCACTACGTTAGCGTCCAGTTGTAGAGACGCTATGAACGTGATGTGGAGCTTTCGTGAGGGAGCGTGCACGGCGACCGAGGACTGCGATCGAGTTTTGCACTGGGCGCAGCGTCATCGGGCATCGCCCAGCAGCGCCTAGTGCCGCGAGGCGGTTGACACAAGACGGACCGAGGGAGTAGAGACTCGATGATCTGATCCCTTTGATTGCTATCACTTTGCACAATTGTAAAATCAGCACAATTGACCGTATAGTCTAGTCACGGCATAAGGCGGTGATGCTGATCAGAGGGGGTAGAGCGATGCTTGAGCAATACGTCGCTTGTTTCCAAGAGTCTTCCAGCTGGCCCTGTAACTACATCCTTCTTCTCTTGCCCGAACAGGAGGAGGTTTGGCGGAAGAACTCACCCAACTGGTGAAGTCAGTCCTCGACCGTCTCCGAGTAAGGAGGTGGTGGCAAAGTCAGGTGGCAAATGAGAGGGGAAAGTTCGCGTCCCCGGCTAATTGTGACATTGAAAGGAGGTTAGAGATGAAATCAAAGAGCGTCTGGATCGTATTATACATGGCTTTTCTGCTGAGCCTGTTCGCGGCTCTGGCCGGCAGTGCCCAGCTTGTGGGGCAGGAGCCAGATTTTGACAGCGTGGCGGCGGAAGAGGAGGCCTACTGGTATTCGCGCTACAACCTGGGGCATCTAACGATGCGTTCGGGAATGGGGGAGACGTTCATGCCCGACGAAGCGGTGGTCGAGATGATGATCCAGGCAGCCGATGCTGATCCCGATGACGGCGATACGGCCACGCTGGCGACGAATGCGGCGCTGCTGCAGACCGTCTACGCCGGAGGCGATCCCCGTTGGGCCCAGGAGCCGAACCCAATGGATTTTGCCACCCTGCGCTGGGACGAAGCGACGTTCGATAAGACAGTGACCGGCTCTGCCATGGGGTGGACGATAATAAAGGAGCTCGAGTGGGCCAAGCAGTTCCACGTCGACGCCCACTTTGGACAACCGACTGACCCGTTCGGCGCACAGTGGCGTTTTGTGGGAATGCTCATGGTCGCGATGCCCAAGATACAGGCACAGCGCTGGATGGCTCTCCACGAGCAGGGGATGGTGGAAATGGTTGATAAGTCTGATCCCTACGTGATGCTCGCGGCGTTAAGCGATCTTGCTCAGGTGCTTGAGGCAGAAACCCTACCCCACAGCGCTTCCAACCGCTATCGCGACCTCGAAGGTGCGGCTCTTTTCCTCGCTGAGGCAGACAAGCAGTTCGATCGTGTCAAGGAGATGCCCACCGAGGAGATGAACACGAAGGAATTAGCCTTGGCCATCCAAGGGCTGGCTTGGTTCGCCGCTGTCACTCACGACCCCGATAGGCAAGACCAGGCCCTCCAGCTGATCACTGACCTTGGTAAGGAGTTGATCATGGCCAAAAAGGCAACCGCGGCGGAGAAAGGTTACGTCATACGCGGTCTGATTGAAGCCTATCGATTGACCAACAGCACGATGTATCAACTGCCCGCGGTCCAAGCCTTCGACAGTCTCGCAGCGGAGTATGACTCGACTCACGGAGTGTTCACCAGCCAGAGCACCTACACCATCGATGACGTGGCAGCGATTGTCGGTGGGCTGAACGCGATCAAGCTGTTCGGAGGCGTGGAGGAGGCAGAGGTTGAAGGGATTTTTACCGGCTTCTTCGAGAGCGCGGTCAACCTGAGTGGGCTGCAGCAGGCCGTCCCACCAAAGGAGGAAGGCAAAGGGGAGTTCGAACTCGGCGCCCCGGACATCGACTACGGTTATCCCACGCTCCCTCTCCCACAAGAGGCCGGGGGTGACTACGGAATCGCCCCGGTCTTTGCTACCTCGGTGACCTTCGATCCCCAAGCCGGAAGCTGGACGGCGATCGACCGCCGCTTCGACACTGCAGGAGCAATGCACGCGGCCAATGAGTTCATCTGGCTCCACTATGACGAGGTCAACGGGTTCCCTGAGGTGGTTCCTGTTCCAAAGCCCACGGCACCAGCCGTGAAAGAAGCGCCCCGGACGATCAAAACTCCCCTCATTCTGTGGATCGTCGCAGGGTTAGCAATCCTGGGGGTGGTGGCCTACTTCATTCTGAGACCTTGAGGGTGAGATCCTACGCCCGATTGTTGGACGCTGGCTTGTGGTTCAAGAGTAGGTAACGATAGAGCGGACAGTGCCCTGAAATCAAGATATCGTACGCTCCTGCAGCTCCAGTGACTCAACCTGCCTTGCCAGCGGCGCAGAGTTCTACATCACTCCGTTGCCTAGGAGTCTTGATTATCTCCTATCGGCTGTTCGCTAGGTCTTGCGGAACCCGGTTCGTGCTGGTCTGGGGGCTCAGCCATGGGACTACCAATGGTCCAGCGCCCGGTGGGATTGAGGAACGACGGTTCCCCACCTGCACTGGCCGGCCGTTGGGAGGTGAGTCGTTCGTCAATCTAGCAGCCTGCATGGGAAATCCTTTTTTCCACTCCTCTTTGGGAGTAAGACATGCATAGTGTTCAGGATGATAGGGGGGATTTGAAGAGATGCTTCGAGCCGTACAATCCACAACAGAACAACGTCCTGTTTGTTTCGCCATGCGAATCACTAAACAAATCGCTCCGTGGCGACATTGCCATTTTCCACCCCCACAGACCGTTCGGAGGAATACTCACACAGGCTGCTAGCTGCCGGATATCCTGTGCTGTGTGGCGTCAAGATCTACCCCGATGAGCATCCGGATTGGTCGCTGGATC
Organism: uncultured Thermotogae bacterium; assembly: GCA_964582975.1. Lineage (GTDB taxonomy): Bacteria > Bipolaricaulota > Bipolaricaulia > UBA7950 > UBA9294 > CAZDDA01. The sequence continues at coordinate 4,314 of CAZOUO010000086.1, forward strand.
ACTTCGTGCTGGCGGTCGGATACGATGAGGAGGGATTGGTCCTCAACACCCAGCTCGATCTTGATGGACAGGTTGTGATTGCATATTCGCAGCTTGCTTCCCGGGGGCGCGGGTATGCTTTCGAAAACCGCTTCCGCAGCTATTACGCTCGGGCAATCACGGGGCTGTGTCCTCGGGAAGACCAGGAAAACAAGTAAGATCTGTTCCTTTCGGCCCCACAGCAGCCCAAGGTGAAGACCTCCGGCACCCAAGCCACTAGCTTTGTGATCCGTTGTGATATGTGCATCGGAGCCGTTTTGTCTGGCTCTAAACATGGGCTGATTTCGGTAAGACTGGTCAAGGACGAGATCACCGCAAGCGCCTGTTCAGATACGGGTGGGCCTAGTTGTCTTTGGCTGCGCTGGTTGACTCCTTGAGCGACGTGTAGGGAACTAGCTGACGGGGACCTTTCAACTGGCGCGAGTAGTGACTGCGTTGGTCAACTCGCTTCCGCGTCTGCCCAGTTCGAACTCGCAGATGTTCTCTAGCGTGGTTTCGGCCATCTGGGTCTGTGCCACGTCGGTCAGAGAACCTTGATGGCTGGTGACCATCACGTTGTTGAACGTCGTTAAGCGGGCGAGTACGTCGTCGGCGATGTGGCTGTCGGAGAAATCTTTGTAGAAAAAGTCCGCCTCTTCCTCGTAAACGTCGAGTCCGGCGTATCCGATCTTGCCGGACTTGAGCCCATCCAGCAACGCCTGGGTATCGATGATCCCGCCCCGCGCAGTGTTGATCAACATGACCCCCGTCTTCATCTTGTCAATTGCCGCGGCGTCGATCATGTGGTGGGTCTCCGGCGTCAACGGGGCGTGCAGACTGATGATGTCCGATTCTGCAAGCAGTTCGTCCAGTTCCACGTACCGAATACCCAACCGATCGATGAGTTCCTGATTGACGAATTGATCATACGCGATCAACCGGCAGCCGAATCCGTGCAGGATGTTTAGTAGACATGCGCCGATCTTGCCGGTGCCGATGACACCCGCGGTGCGACCGTGCATGTCGAATCCTACCAGGCCATCAAGTGAGAAATTGCCGTCGCGCACCCGGCTGTGAGCTCTGTGAGTGCAACGGTTCAGCGCCATCATGAGTGCAACCGCATGCTCCGCCACTGCGTACGGAGAGTATGCCGGTACCCGTGCCACGCTGATTCCGTGACGCTCGCAGGCGGCAAGATCAACATTGTTGAAGCCCGCGCAGCGCAGTGCAATCATTTCAATGCCGAGCGCGCTTAGCTCCTCAATCACCGGTTCATCGAGTGTATCGTTTGCGCTGACGACGACCACGCGAAAACCAGCAGCCAGTGGTACCGTATCTAGCGTCAGGCGAGGGGTGAAGAAGTGCATCGCGTAGCCGTAGCGGTTCTTCTGCTTGTAGAGTTCGTTCCGATAGGGGCTGGCGTGGAAAAACGCTACCCGAAGCCCCGGCTCCATGTCCCTGGCCATCAACTTGGCGACCATTGAAGTCTCCCGAGCCAGATGGTCACTCACGTAGGAAAGTAGTCCCTTGGCGATGGTTCCGTGCTCCTCAAGCAGACCTTCGAACACGGCGTAGTCGAGCGTCCAACCCTTACATTCGCTGAGGGCTCGTAGTGTGGCCGAGCGTGTTCTCTGTCCAAACAGCCCCATTTCTCCGGCGATGTCGCCACGGCGCAGCACGGTGACCTCGATGGGATCTCCGTCTTCCACGGCCTTCAATACCGCTACCTCGCCGGATTCAACGATGAACATTCTGTCGCCTGCCTCCCCTTCGTTACAGAGATGCTCCCCTTCCTCGAAAGTGAATGGCTGCAGCACTTTCTGTACAGTTTGCAATGCCTCCTCGTCGAGGTCGGAAAAACAACGGATCTTCCTTAGGAATTCAAGCATCTGCTCCCCTCGCTTTCTTTGCTATCAGCAAAATGAGATGTTTCCTTGACGGATCTTTACGTCTGTCTGTCAACTGAGCAACAGCCGATACGCAGTGTAGGTCTTCACCCTGTTAAAGACAACAACTGTGGAAGCGACTGAATCCGGCCGCACCGATTGAGGGCATGTCGCCTCAGCCAACACGCCTTCGGAGTTACCCCAAATGCAGCTTCCAATGCAGTAGCCACACCGTCTTGAGCAATAACCGTTGTTGGCGAAAACAAAACGAGGCTTGTGGAGACGAGGACTTTTCAAACAGTTCTCGAATCAGTTCGCTTGCGGACGAGTTTAGGGGACTCGGTCACCAGCTGCAACGAATGCCAGAAGAGGCGCTAGAAACCCTTGCAGAACAGCATTTTTGTGCGTGTTGGGAGAGGAGGATTCGAACCCCCACTAACAGGGCCAGAGCCTGTCGTCCTGCCATTAGACGATCTCCCAAAGATTGGCTCAATGGTAGATTGAAAGAAGATAACTGTCAAGCGCATGGTTGCGTTCGTGTCCGCATCGGCGCTAGAATGACGCTACTATGGCAACGATTCGTGAGCCGGTCGTCGCTGGTGCTTTCTACCCAGGCAGCGCCACAGTGCTGCAGGAGGCTGTCTTTAGGCTTTTCGGAGAACCGGTTGAGGTCACCGAATCCCCTCTCACGTCGGCGGTTGGGCTGATCGCCCCGCACGCTGGGTATGTCTACTCTGGTCCCACCGCGGCGGTGGGGTACCGATGGCTGGCAACGCTGGGTCGCCCCGCGTGGGCGCTGATCCTGGGAGCGAACCACACCGGGATGGGGCGGCCCATCTCGCTTGCGCGAGAAGGATCCTGGCGAACACCACTGGGTGAGGCCCCAATCGCCACAGAATTGGCGGATCATCTCATTGAGAAAGGATTAGAAGTAGCCGAGGTGGCTTTCATGCGTGAGCACTCTGTGGAAGTGCAGCTTCCTTTCCTGCAATTTTTGTTTGGCGAGGGATTTCCGTTTGTCCCCGTCTGCGTCATGACTCCTACACTTTCTGAGCTAATGCGCGCTGGTGAGGCCATCGCAGACGTGATACGTGATCAGCCTGGCGTGGTGGTCACAAGTAGCGACTTCACGCACTACGAACCCCACGATGTGGCCAAGCAACGTGATAAAAAGGCGATCGAGCGGATCCTCGCCCTCGATGTGGAGGGTTTCTATCGAAGCCTGGCCGAGGAGCGTCTGTCGATTTGTGGGGGTGGGGCGATCGCTATCCTGATGACGATTGCGAGAACGCTTGGCTGGGACAAAACGCGTCTGTTAACTTATGCCACTTCAGGGGATATCAGTGGGGATCGCAGCGCGGTGGTTGGGTATGCGGCGATCTTGTTTGCCGGGAGTGAACATGGTTAACAGCATGACCGGGTTTGGTACCGGAACAGCCACCGCAGATGGCTGGCGGGTCGATGTCACGATCCGCACACTGAACCATCGTTATCTCTCGGTCCGTGTTCGTTCTCCCCACGATCAACCACGGTTGCAGGCCTGTCTGGAGGAGCCGGTGAGGCGGGCGTTTTTCCGCGGAGAGATTGGCGTGTGGATCACAGTGTCTCGTGATCAAACTGCCGAAGCATCCCGTCTCTTCGATAGCCAAGCAATCCAGGATCATCTCAGAGAGCTTCGCGATATCGCGCAGGAGGTGTCGCTTGACGAGTCGCCGACCCTCAGCGACCTGATCCAGCTGGGAGCATTCCAGGCGGCAAAACCGCTAGAGGCGGATCCGAAGCCGGTCGTGAAGCCGGCCCTGAAGCAGGCCATTGAGGCCACACTCGCCGCCCGGTCAAAGGAAGGGGAACGCTTGGCCGAAGAATTAAAGCGAATCCTCGACCTGCTCTTGGGTCTCCTTGTCCAGGTGAAGGAGCGGCTTCCCGCTATCTCCCAGGAGCTTCGCACTCGATTGCAGGAGAAGGTTGCTGCCTTGAGTGTAGAAGTGGACCCCGCTCGACTGGAGATGGAGATTGCCCTCCTTGCTGAGCGGTACGATGTGCAAGAAGAAGTGACGCGCTTGGAGGCACACCTCCAACGTGCCAGGGAGCTCCTTCAGAAAGAGACCCCCGTTGGCAAGGAACTCGACTTCGTTTCCCAAGAGCTTCTTCGCGAAGTGAATACTCTCGGTGCAAAGTCACGTGACCTTGCGATTAGCTCCCTCGTGGTTGATATGAAGGTCGCGATCGAGCGTCTAAAAGAACAGGTGCAGAACGTTGAGTGAGTCGATCGCTGATCGAAGGAGGGGAGTCGGCAGCAGCCTCGCATTCGTGGTGTGCGGCCCCTCCGGCGCGGGGAAGAACTCAGTGATCGAACGGGTCATGCAGATCCTCCCAGGACTCTCCTTCTCGGTCTCCTATACCACCCGGTCGCAACGTCCAGGGGAGGTAGACGGGGTCGATTATCACTACGTCTCCCGTCAGGAGTTCGACTGCCTCCTTGCTGCGGGAGAGTTGGTCGAGCACGTGACCTACCTCGGTGATCAGTACGGGACCTCCCGGGCTCAGATCGAGGAGGTCTTCGCGCGCGGAGAGGACGTCATCCTAAACATCGACGTGGAGGGGGCAAAGACGCTCAAGCAACAGGGATTGCTTGACTTCACCGTCGTATACGTCTTTCTTGCACTCTCCTCATTGGCCCTCCTCGAAGAGCGCCTGCGAACGCGCGGAACGGAAAGCGATGAACAAATCAGCGCTCGACTTGAAGTGGCTGCAAAGGAAATGGAGGCCCTTCCTTTCTTCGACTACTTCGTGTTAAACGATCACATCGAAGCCGCAGTGGACGAGTTGCGCGCGATCATAGTTGCCGAGCGCAGCCGACTCATTGACGATCATGATTAGAGTGGGAATCGATGCCGTCGAGGTGTCACGAATTAAGGACCTCTACCGGCGCTACGGGGACCGATGTCTAAAACGGCTGTTCACACAGACTGAGGTCTCCTACGCCCGGACCGCACGTGGAGATCGGTGTTTCGAGCGGCTTGCGGCCCGCTTTGCCATTAAGGAAGCTCTCATCAAAGCGGCTGGCCGCTCACTCCCTTTTGGCGCGATCGAAGTGAGGCAGACTCCCAACGGTCGGCCGATCGTCATCTGTTCGCAGATTGAGGGGAATATCGAGATCAGTCTATCCCATACAAAGAGCCTGGCCCTCGCGTGCGTCTTGCTGGAGGAGACTACTTCCTCGCCACGCCCTTTGCAGTAGCCTTGAGATTCTTGGCAACCTGTTGCTTCAGTTCCCTGCCCGGCTTGAACAGGGGGACGACCTTTGCCTCGACCTGAATCGGTCTCTTCGTCTGTGGGTTGATCCGGCTGCTGGCTTTGCGGGCCCGTACTGCGAACTTTCCGAACCCAACAAACTTGACGTCCTCTCCACGGAGTAGAGTGCCCTGAATGAGATCGAGGACTGAGTCAAGCAGCGTGCGCGCTTCCTTCTTGGTCAGGTTTGCCGTGTCAGATAGCCGATCGATGAACTCGCCTTTGTTCATGGCCTCCTCCTAATGGCATGATTTTTGTAGTTTGCAGGATTTTATTCCTCGGCCTCAAGTCCCGTGTCTCCCAATAGATCGCGCATGCTCAGGGCCTCGTGCCCGCCGTTGTCAACTTGGAGGGGCTCATCCTGATCTCGTTTCCGGGAGCGTTTGCGAGGTGATCGAGAGGGCGGGACCGGAGGCGGCCCATATAGATTCCGCATACTGAGGCGAACCTGCTTCTTTTCCTCGTTGATGCCGATGATCTTTGCCTGCACCTTGTCCCCGATGGATAGGAGCTCATTCGGCGTCGAGATCCGTTGGTCGCTGATCTCCGAGACATGGATCAAGCCGTCAACGTCCTCGGAGATCCTCATGAATGCGCCAAAGTCTTTGATCTCGGTGATTTCCCCCTCGACGATTTCGTCAATGGACCATTGTTCGAGGAACTGTCGCCAGGGGTTGGGCTTTAACTCGCGTACACTC
>CAZOUO010000087.1:0-2981 GCA_964582975.1 uncultured Thermotogae bacterium
GCCTTAGCTCAGGCTTGCGAGCTGGCCGCCGCAGGCCGGTGAGATGGGCCGGGTGGACAAGTGTACCTCCTCTGACGCGGAATAGTGACCAGGATCTAATCCACGATAATCGTACCGCCCTGAGTCTGAAGCCCCTTTATTTCCTGCAACTTCTCGTCAGTGAGACCAACTTTCGCAATCCCAACGTTCAGCGTCCCTCGCGCAGTGGGCCCAACCTTGAATGTTACGGTGGCGAGAACCGCTCTAGCTCCAGGAGCCGTTGTGGCACCTGCCCTTGCCAATGCGTAGGTGACTGTTCCCGCCGTATTGTCGAGCTTCTGAGTTCCCAATAGGGGATTTGCTCCCAGGAGGCTACCCGGCGTGACTTTCACGGCCTCCAGAGCGCTGGCATCGAAGGACAAGCCTATTTCGCCAGCGCTTACCCCCCACCCTGCTGGCATTACCTCTACGTTCACGGTGACTTCACTACCCGGACTGGCATGCTGTGATTTGGGGTTGAGGAAGACTGGCACCGTTGGCTGAGCAACCACTTCTGGAGTCGGCGTGGGTCTTGGGCTCCCCGTACCGCCACAGGACACGTTTGCGAGAACGAACAAGGTGACCAAGATGACTACTGCTACCGATCTTGCCACTTTATTGAGCTTTGCCATAGTTCGCCCCCAAGATAGCCAGGTCCCTGAAGTCTACAAGGCCATCGCCATTCAGGTCTGCTGCACTGTTGAAACCTGTTTCTCCCTTCCCGGTGCCATAGGCAGCTCCCAGCACTGCCAAGTCCCTGTAGTCCACTAGATTGTCACCGTTTGCGTCACCCTGAAGCGTGATGCCGGTGACATGAACAGTTCCCGCTGCCAGTTCGATGTTGCCGATATCTGCAGACTTCTCATCAGCAAGCGCCAGCCGCGTTGGCCTAATCAGATAGTCCCCTGGTGGCGCGTCACTCTTGACTATGAATCTCAGCACAGCGAGGCTCCCCTCGGGTGAAGGGCTGGGCGTTGTGCCCTGCCGACTCATCGCCAGACGCAGGGTCCCCGCAAAGTTGTCGATCTGTCTAATCCCTGTGAGGGCATTATCTCCAAGCAGTGTCCCAGGATCGGCACTAAGCAATTCCACCACGCTCGATGGGAATGAAAGATTGAGATCGCCTGAGCTAATGCCATAGCCCGTTGGATCCACCTCAACAAGTGCTACGAATTCATCCCCTGGTTTGATCGTCTGTGGCTGCGAGTGCACCGAGCATAACACTGCGCCGGCCGTGGTCATGGGTGTGGGTGTTAGTGTTGGTGTAGGCGTGCCTATGGATGCAGGCGTAGGCGAGCCTTCGGGGCGGCGGGTAATGGCAACCTGCCACGTGGTCTTGAAGCCCAGACTGTACGCCAGACTCAGTCTGTATTCGCCCGCACCGTTGGCACTCAGGTCCACGGTTGACTCGTGCTGCCCCGTTCCTCGCCAGTCAGGACAATTGGCTGCCTCCGTCCAGTCTCCCAGGTCAGCGTCCCACTTCCTGACCTTCATTGTCCAAGGCAAAGACCCTCCGCTGCTGGCCGAGAACACCAGGGCGCCGCGTCCGTCCGACACGACCTGATATACTGAGATGCCTCCCTTTTCCTCTTTCGGGCTGGTTGCTAATACCTTCGCGCGAGGCGCGGAGTAGAGACGGTCTCTTATCCACGTCCAGGGCTCGGTAACGCGGTAGCCGTTCGGATCGTTGAAGATCACTTGGTCGCACTGTGTCCCAGGGGCATCGTGGTAGCCTACTACTACTATTGCGTGAGGTTCGGTGCCAGCCTCCACATAGGTAAGAAAGAGAATCATCGGGCGCCCAGCGTCAATTTCCGTTTTCAAGTCTTCGAAGTCCCATCCGACATACCTGGGATCAACATCCAACTTCCCGAGACGCTCCAACGCATCATCCAGTTCGGCAACAAAGGGAGCGTTCGCCTCAAGTGGGGGCAGACCCTCGTAATAGTATTTCTCATCACCCAGTTCGTGAGCGAGCTGCTTCAGGCTTGGCTCAGGGCCGTAAGTCCCGTAGTATCTCAGCACCATAGCGCTAGCACCTGCCCAACAGTTTGGTCCTTCCTGTCTGATGATCTCGACACCCTCGAGCGTCACTGGGGGAGGTACCACGCAAAGAGCGATCTTGTTGGCAAACTTGCCTGTCGCATCCCTTTCTCCGCTGGTTGGTGCGTACGTCCAGCCGTCACTCCAAGAAGCTTGGTTGCTCATCGCAGCCCGCACATATATCACGAACGTACCGTAGTCTTTGGGCCGCACTCTGACTTCCAAGTAGTTAAGGTCTCCACCATGCCAGCCATCCACATCCTGAGCTTCAACGTATACATACTCGTAGTACCCGTCTGGACCACCGCCGCCGTCAGCGCCGTGGTACTCACCGTAGTTCAAGTCAGAGGATGCCTCACCCGGCCAGACGCGCTCCTTGTCGCTTCCACTTGTGAAGCTGGGGAAACTGAGCGAGATATTGTTGTAGAAAGCAGGGGAGTCGTAACCATCGTTGAAGACATGAACGCACACTTCGAAGGCGTCGCCAGCGGCTAGATCTAGGGGAACAAGGACCGTCTTCCCCTCTTCCACGCACTTCTTGTTGACGGTGACCGACCATATGTTCGGCTTCGTGGGAGGTGGGCTGGATGCCACGAGCACAGTTATGATCTTGGTGCCCCCGTTGGAGGTCACCGTGATGCTGCCACTCTGGGAGCCCACCGGGGCCGAACTCTTCACCCTGACGGTGATGGTGCCCGTGTTCCCCACCACACCGCCTAGCGGGCTCACCAGCTCTACCCAGGAGGGCCAGCTGCTCACCTCCCACTGCAGGGTCCCACCACCGGTATTGTTCACCGAGAAGTCCTTGGAGGGCGTGCTCCCCTGGGTGACGGCCCCAAAGTCATAGGAGGTGGGCGACACGCTGAGCACCGGCGGAACCACCTCCATGTAGACCGAGACGTACTGGGTGCCTCCATTGG